>NZ_JBEZEH010000142.1:0-18888 GCF_040648775.1 Micromonospora sp. NPDC049089 | reverse complement strand
GCCACGGCAGACGCTGCTCCGGACATCTCGAAGGTCCCCTGTCGCTGAGGGCTGCGGTGAGGCGTCGTGCCGCCGATACCCGGGACGGGTGAACCAGCCTGTGGGTGAAGGTAGCCAGGAGAGCGTCGGCGAGCGCGGTATTTACCGTTGTCGGGAGCTGATTCAGGAAGCGACCGGAACGTTGGTGGTGGCCCCGCTGGCGTCGGTGACCCGTACCTCGGTCGCTGTCGCGGGCAGCAGTGCCGCGTCGCGGCCGACGTCCTGCCACTGGCCGTCGCCGACCCGGAAGCTCAGCGCTGACCCCTCGGCGGCGACGAGAACGCCCTGGTCGTCGGGCAGTCGTAGTCGCACAGGCAGGGGTGCCGACCAGTCCGCGGTCGTGCTGGCCACCGCCTCGAACGGCAGATATGTGCGGGCGAGCAACGCGATGACGCGGGACGGGTCGTCGTCGTACTGGACGGTTGTCACGAGGAGCCGCTGGCCGTCGGAGGTTGCCCCGTAGACCCACAGGAGGGGAGAGCCGTTGTGCGTGTGCGCTCCGACAGGGTCGATGTATTCGGCGAGGGCTTCGGTCGGCGCGTTCACCTCTGCGGCAGCGGGGTCGGTGCCCCAGACCTGCTGCGCGCCGGGCAACGTGTGTCGGAGAAGCGGTGGTGCGGGCCGATCCTTGTTGTCGGGGAAGAGGATCTCGCTCGTGCCGTCGATGTGAATCGCGTTCTGCCGTTCGACGGGAGTCCTGGAGAGCGCGACGGTGAGCTTCGTGCGCTGTGGCGGCACCGACAACACCGCCGCACCGTCTCGGAACACCACCGGCTCGAAGGTCCGCTCGACCTTGCCATCGGGCTCGTACCTCAGTTGCGCGGAGAACTCCACCGGTTGCCCGAAGTCGAGCACAAGGAGCACGTCGCGCTGTGGTCCGAGCAGTACCGCCTGCTCGAGGCCGTCTGTTTCGCTGCTGGTGGCCTGCGTCAGGGTGCGCACGCGCGGGCCACCGGCGGTGGGTTCGAGGAACCCCACCGTCGTGCCGTGCGCGGTGGCGTGGGCCACGTAGGCGGCCGGGCCAGCAGGCGTACCTCCTGCCCACACGACGTGCGGCTCGCCGCGCGTCCGATCCCCGGCCTCCTTGATCCGGCGCTGCCACACCTGGCGGACCTGCCGCAGGTATCCCTCATCGGCGGCCAGATCACCGCGAGTGGGCTGGTCGAGCAGCGGTGAAGCGGCACGGGTGTCTCCGGCGCCGCCGGGCAGGTCGAGGACGCCAGCCATGGGCACGGCCACCACTGCCGCGCAGAGCGCCGCCAACACCACTCGCCGGCGCACCACCCGCCGCCGCCCACCCCGACGCACTTCAGCGAGCAGACCCGGCGGGCTGACCAGGTCGTCCGTAGCGCGGTGCAGGATGCCGCGCACGTCACTGTCGTTCATGGTCATCGCGAACTCCCGGTTCCAGTGATGGGTATGACGAGGTTCGACTCGGCCAGCGCCTCTCGCAGCCGGGCCAACCCACGGGAGGCGTGACTCTTCACCGCACCCTCTGAGCAGCCCATCGCCGCCGCAACGTCGACGACCGGCAGGTCTTCCAGGTACCGGAGCACGACAGCGGCCCGCTGCCGCGCCGGCAACGCCCGCAGCGCCCCGACGACCAGTTCACGAACCGCCACCGCGTCGGCGTGGTCGCGGGCAACCCCGTCATGCTCGCCCAGCGACTGTTCCGGACGGCGGGCGCGCCACCGCCACCGGTTGATCGACCGGTTGACCAGCGCACGTCGCGCGTACGCCTCCGGGCTGCTCTGCACCCGCCGCCAGCGCACATACACCTGCTCCAGCACCTCCTGGAGCAGGTCCTCGGCGGCGTGCCGGTCCCCGGTCAGCAGGAAGGCGACCCGCAACAGCACCCCTGACCGTGTGCGAACGAAGTCGTCGAACTCCGCCCCACGCGAATCCCTCATCTGACCTCCCGGCCTCGTCAACCAGCAAGACACCAGGTGCGCTCGCGAGGTTTACCGGTCCCGGCAACTTTGCCCGATGGATCCGTCCCGCCGGGGGCCGGTCGCCCAGCGGGCTTCGGCCCAGCGGAGGAAACACGCGGTCAGGTCGGGGTCGTCGGTCACCGCGCGTCGACGATCGATCTGGTCAACGGACGGCGGCGGGGTCGGCCGGTTGCGGTTGCGGGGTCGTCGGCCAGGTGAGTCGGCGTACGGCGGGAACGAGGGCGGTTCCCGCGCAGGAGGCGAGCACCAGCAGGCCGGCGACGGCCAGCGGGACGGGTGCGCCGAACGCGTCGGCGGCCAACGGCGCCAGCGCGTAGCCCAGCGGCATGGCGCCCAGCGACACCAGCCAGTCGTACGAGGTGACCCGGGCCAGGACCTCCGGCGGGAAGTGGTGCTGCACGACGGTCTCCCACACCGGGTTGAGGTAACCGAGGGCGGTCAGCGCCACCGCGTAGGCGGCGATCACCGCGGGGGCGGGCGCGGCGACGGCGAGCAGGAACAGCGGGGCGGCGTAGCAGGCCAGCCCAAGGTTGGCCAGCAGCACCGGTCGGTGCAGCCGGACCCGTCCGGCCAGCAGCGATCCGGTCAGCATTCCGATCGCGCCGGCCTGCAACAGCAGCACCCAGGTCGTCTCGCCGCCGAGACGGTCGATGGCGACGGCCGGCCCGAGGGTCATCAGCACGGCGGCGGCGCCGTTCCAGACGCCGTGCCCGAACAGGCTGGTCCAGAACCAGTCGCGGGCGCGTACCTCGCCGAAGCCGTGTCGCAGGTCGGCGAGGACGGAGCGGCGGGGGACCGGCACGTGGCGGACCCGCACCAGCGCGAGCAGCGTGGCGCTGAGCGCGAACGACGCGCCGTCCAGGATGAACGCCCAGCCGGGACCGGCGGCCCAGATCAGCGCGCCGGCCAGCGCCGGGCCGGCGAGGCGGCTGGTGTTGGCGGTGATTCCCATCAGCGCGTTGGCGCGCTGTCGCTCGGCGGGCTCGACGGTGCCGGCGACCAGCGGGGAAGCGGTAGGAATGGCGAACGCCGAGGCGGTGCCGCCGAGCGCGGACGCCACCACCACTGTGGTCAGCGACGGGTCGCCGCCGAGCAGTTCCACGCCGACCGCGAGCTGCGTGGCGCAGCGGACCAGGTCGGCCAGGAGGGCGACCCGGCGGGCGTCGAACCGGTCGGCCACCACCCCGCCGAACGGCAGCAGAACCAGCCGGGGCACGACCGCCGCGGCGAGGACGACGGCCAGCGCGCCGGTGGAGCCGGTGGCCCGCAGCACGGCCAGCGCCAGGGCGGCGGGCACCACCGCGTCGCCGAGGGCGGAGATGGTGCGCCCCAGGAACAGCAGCCGGAAGGAGTGGTCGCGCAGTGGGTGAGCCATGGCCACAACATACTTCGGCGTCGAATATTTTGACAATGAATATTTCGGCGTTGAGGTAAGGTGGCACGGTGACCACCACTCCGGACGCTGTCGACCGGCACATCGAGCGTTGGCTGCCCGTGGTGCCCGGCCTCGACGCGGACGTCGAGGGAGCGGTGACCAGGATGATCCGACTGACCCGGCACCTGCGGGCCGTCAAGGAACGGGTCCTGGTCGACTTCGACCTGCCGGCCCACGAGTACGACACCCTGCACGCCCTGGCCGGCCGCGGTGGCCGGGCCGCACCCTCGGACCTCGCCACGGATCTCACGATGGCCCCCGCCTCGATCACCGCGCGGGTGGACGCGCTGCTGCGACGGGGCTTCGTCCGCCGGATTCCGTCGACAGTCGACCGTCGACGCGTCGACGTGGAGCTCACCGAGGCGGGCCAGGCCGCCTGGCGCGGGGCGATGGAGGTCCAGGGCGCCGAGGAGCATCGCCTGCTCGGCGCGCTCACCCCTACCGAGCGACGACACCTCTCCACCCTGCTGCGCCGGGTGCTGCTCGTCGCCGAAGAACCACAGAGCGCGCCCCAGACCGACTGAGCGGGGCCGAAAATCGCGTGGCGGCGCGCGTACCGCTGATGCGAGGGTGACCGGCGTGACTGCGCATGTGCTGGCCGGTGCCCTGGCCGACGACGGACGGCGACGGATCTTCGCGGCGATCGTGCTGGGTGCGACCAGCGCGACCGAGGTCGCCGCGCGGACCGGCCTGGCGGCGCGGGTGGTGCTCACCGGGGTCCGCCGGCTCACCGACGCGGGCCTTGTCACTGGCGAGGACGGTGCGCTCGCGGCCGACGAGGCGTCGCTGCGGGCCGCCGCGCGTGACAGCCACCCGGCCGACGACGCCGACCCCGACGTCGACCCGGTCCTGCGGACCTTCATGCGGGCGGGCGTCCTGGTGAGCCTGCCGGCGCAGCGCGGCCGGCGTCGGGTCCTGCTCGCGCACATCGCCGAGCAGTCGTTCGAGCCGGGCACCCGCTATCCGGAGCGGGCCGTCGACGACGCGCTCAAGCCGTGGTGCGCCGCAGGCGGGTCGGATCACGCGACGCTGCGCCGGTGTCTGATCGACGAGCAGTTGCTCACCCGCGAGCACGGCATCTACCAGCGGCCCTGAACGTCGACTACGGGAACCGTCTGGTCGCGGAGGATCTTGCTAGCCTCGGCGCATGACCTCCTGCACGCCCGCCGATGGCCCGCCGGACCTGTTGTTTCTGCTCTCCTGGGCGAGTCACGCGTTGCAGACCGAGCACGCCGCCGGGCTGGCCGAGCTGGGCATATCGCCGCGGGCGCACTACGTGCTGGCGCAGGCCTACACCGGCGAGCTGACCCAGCGGGAGATCGGCGAGCGGTGCGGTGTGGACAAGACCACGATGGTGGTGACGCTCGACCAGTTGGAACGGGCCGGCCTGGCCGAGCGCCGCCCGGTGCCAACGGACCGGCGGGCCCGGATGGTCGCTGTGACTCCAGCGGGGGAGCAGGTGCTGCGGCAAGCGCAACAGGTGGTCCGCCGCATCCAGGACGACCTGCTGGCAACCCTGCCCGAGCAGGACCGGGAGGTGTTCCTGCGGTCTCTCCTGGGGTTGGTGAGCGGACCACTGGCCAACACCTCCCCGTACGCGCCGGGGGCCCGCTCCGGCTGTTAGTTCCGAGAAAGATAGTTCCGAACAAGACTATCTGTTACGGTCGTACTCGTTCGTTTCCCCTGAACGAGGAGCCGTCATGAGTGCTGCCACCGTCACGACCCCCGCCCCGTCATTACTGCGCCGCCGCGCCCTCGGCGTCGCCGCCGCTGTCGTGGCCCCCCTGGCCATCTGGGTGATCGGCGTGTTGGCCGGAGTCGACTACACCGTCGAGAGCCCGGGCCAGCCCGCCACTGTCATCGGAGCCGGCGCGATCGTCATGATCGCCCTGGTGGCCGCCCTGCTCGGCTGGGCGTCGCTGGCGCTGCTGGAGCGGTTCGCCAGCCGGGTCGCTCGACCGGTCTGGATCTCGCTGGCCATCGTCGTGACGGTGCTGTCCTTCGTCCCCGTGCTCAGCGTCGAGGCCACCGGCGGCGCCAAGCTCGCGCTCGGCGCGACGCACGTGGCCGTGGCGGTCGCGTTGATCGCCCTGCTGCCCCGCCCCCGCCGGTAGACGGCACCCTGGTATTCCCCCCGCCCACCTCGTGTCGCGCTGACCACGGGGTGGGCGAAACCCTCAGGACCTGACGCGCCGAGGTTGCTAGCATCGCCGTCATGGCACGAGGTATCTGGTCGCAGAAGGTCCGCTCCGCCCGCTGACGGCGGCGCCCTTCGTTCTGCTGAATTCGCGCTCGCCGTCCCGGTTCCCGCCGGGCGGCCGTTACCTGCTGCCCGGCTCCATCGCGAGCTGCGGAGCACCGTTGAACCTCACACCGAACCCCGAAACCATGTCCCGGCCCGTCGAGGCCGGCAGTGCGCACGTCCGCGCCACCGACGTCACAGTGACCCGCGGGTCCCGGCGCGTCCTGACCGACGTCTCGGTCACCGTCTCCGCCCGTTCGAGGGTGGCGGTCGTCGGCGAGAACGGCCGCGGCAAGACGACGCTGCTGCACGTCCTCGCCGGGCTGATCACGCCGGACGGCGGCACCGTGCGGCGGGCCGGCACGATCGGACTGGCCCGCCAGGAGCTACCCGCCCGCGACGGCGAGACGGTCGGCACCCTCACGTCCGAGGCTCTCGCCGCGTCGCTCAGCGCCCTCGCTGCGCTGGACGAGGCGACTCTCGCCCTGGCCGCCGGCGCCCCGAGCGCCGAGGACCGCTACGCCTCCGCGCTCGACGCGGCCACCCGCCTCGACGCGTGGGACGCCGAGCGCCGCGTCGACGTGGCACTGGAGGCCCTCGACGCCTGCACCGACCGCGACCGCCCCCTGGCGACGTTGTCGGTGGGGCAGCGCTACCGGGTGCGGCTGGCGTGCCTGCTCGGCGCCCGCCACGATGTGCTGCTGCTCGACGAGCCGACCAACCACCTCGACGCGGGCGGCCTGGACTTCCTGACCCGCCGGCTCCGCGAGCACGACGGCGGTCTCGCCATCGTCAGCCACGACCGGGCGCTGCTCCGCGACGTCGCGGACCGGTTCCTCGACCTCGACCCCACCCACGACGCGAAGGCGCGGCTCCACGCCGGCGGTTATGACGCCTGGCAGGACGCCCGCTGTCGCGAGCGGGAACACTGGGAGCAGGAGTACGAGCAGCAGCAGACCGAGCGTCGACGACTCCAGGACGCGGTGTCGAAGGCCCGCGACCGGCTCTCCACCGGCTGGAGACCGGACAAGGGGACCGGCAAGCACCAGCGCCAGTCCCGCGCGCCGGGCGTCGTGCAGGCCCTGAACCGGCAGCAGGACGCGCTCCAGGCACACCGGATCGACGTACCGAAACCACCGCCGACGCTGCGGTTGCCGGACCTCGGCGTACGACAGGGCGCGCCGCAGGTACGCGCGCAGGGTGTCGCCGTCGACGGGCGGCTCGCTGGTCCGGTCGACCTCACCATCGACGGCGGTGACCGGCTGCTCGTCACCGGGCCCAACGGCGCCGGGAAGTCCACACTGCTCGCGGTGCTCGCCGGAGCGCTCGAACCCTCCGACGGGTACACCTGGACGGCGAGGGAGGCCCGGGTCGCCCGGCTCACCCAGGAGACCGCCGGGCAGGCCCCCGACCTCACCGCCGACGAGGTGTACGCCGGCCAGGTGGGACGCCTGGTGTCCGCCGGGGTGTTGCCCGCCGCCGAGGCCGTGTCGCTCGGATCGCTCGGGCTGCTGGACTCCGCCGCGACGCGTACGCCCGTCGGGCGGATGTCGCAGGGGCAGCGGCGCCGCCTCGATCTGGCACTGGTGTTGGCCGGGCGGCCCACAGTGATCCTGCTCGACGAGCCGACCAACCACCTGTCGTCGACGCTTGCCGACGAGCTGACCGCCGCGATCCGCGCGACGAGTGCCGCTGTCGTCGTCGCCACCCACGACCGGCAGTTGCTGCGGGATCTGGCCGACTGGCGGCTGCTGCGGGTCGGCGAGGCCACGACACCGGGCGCCCGGGCGACCGGATAAAGCCGTTGACCGGGCGGTGATGATCAACAGGTGACCGTCACCGCCCGACCCACCTGGACGACAAGCGCCAGCCGGCCCGACCACCCCGACGCGGTGCTGCTGCTGCGCGAGTACATGACCGAGATGGTGGTCCGCTACCACCGTCGCCCGGCCCGGCCCGGTGAGGTCGACGCCGCTCTGGCCGAGCTGCCCAGCGACGACCTGACCGCGCCGAGCGGGTTGCTCCTGCTCGCCCACCACGGCACGGACCTGGCCGGCTGCGCCGGGCTGCGCTGGCAGCCGGGATGGGCCGAGCTGACCCGGGTGTTCATCCGCGGCGAGCATCGCGGCGCCGGTGGGGGCGCCGTGCTGCTCGCCGCCGTCGAAGAGCAGGCCCGTGCGGCCGGGGCGCACCGGATCCGGCTCGACACCCGGCACGACCTGGTCGAGGCCCGCGCCCTGTACGCCCGGCACGGCTACGCGGAGATCCCGGCGTACTCGCGGGGCCCCTACGCCGACCACTGGTTCGAGAAGCAGTTGACGTTCGCTTCCGAAGACGCTAAATAAGAAGAGGAAGTTGAGTCACCCCGGCTCAACCCATCACCTTCGGCCAGGAGATCCGAGGAGGCATGACCATGTTGATGCGTACCGACCCGTTCCGCGAGATCGACCGGCTCGCCGAGCAGTTCTTCGGTACGGCGGCCCGTCCCGCGACGATGCACCTTGACGCCTACCGCGACGGCGACCACTTCTACGCGGCGTTCGACCTGCCCGGCGTCGACCCGGACAGCATCGACTGCACCGTCGAGCGCAACGTGCTCACCGTCCGCGCCGAGCGTCGCCGGCCCGCCGGCGACGGCGTCGAGCTGGTCGCCGCCGAACGCCCGATGGGCACCTTCACCCGGCAACTGTTCCTCGGCGACACGCTCGACACCGACAAGCTGGAGGCCGGCTACGAGAACGGGGTGCTGACGCTGCGCATCCCGGTCGCCGAGCGCGCCAAGCCCCGCCGGGTGACCATCCAGGCCAACGGTGCCGCCCGCCGAGAGATCAAAGCCTGACCCGACACGGTGACGGGTGGGACCGGCGCGCCTGCACGCCGATCCCACCCGAGGCTGAGAGCCTTTTTCACATGGTGTTCTCCGACGCTCCGGTGCTCGCCCGCCCGTCCGCGCCACCGGCGCTGCCGAGCGGGCCGGTCGAGGTCACCGAGGCGTGGCTGCGCAACCGGCGGCTGTCCGAGCACACCCGAGACGCCTACCGACGTGACGTCACCGGCTGGCTCACCTGGTGCAACGGGCACGACCTCGACCCGCTGCGGGCCACGTTCCTGCACGTCAACGAATACGCCCGCGCCCTGGAGAGCAGCCTCGGCACCCGCAGTGGCCGCCCACTGACCCCGGCGACAGTCGCACGCCGACTCTCGGCGCTGTCCAGTTGGTACGACTTCCTCGTCAAACTGGGCGCTGTGCCGGCCAACCCGGTCTCCGGCGCCGACCGCCCCCGCGTCGACCGGGACCACTCCGCCACCGTCGGGCTCACCCCCGAGGAGGTGGACGCCCTGCTCAGCGCCGCCGACGCGGACACCGGCGCGACCGCCGTCCGCAACCGGGCGGCCCTCGCGCTCCTCGCCGACCTGGGCCTGCGGGTCGGGGAGCTGATCTCGCTGGACCTGACCGACCTCGGCACCGAACGCGGCCACCGCAGCGTGCGTTTCGTCGGCAAGGGCGGCAAACAACGCCGCCGCGCCCTCACCCCCGGCACCGGCCACGCCCTGGACGCCTACCTGGCCCAGCGGGCCGCCACCACCGGCGTGCCGGTGCCGCAGCTCACCGGCCCGCTGCTGGTCACCGCCAGCGGTGCCCGGCTGGACCGACACTCGGTGTTCCGGATGGTCCGTCGGCTCGCCCGCGCCGCCGGCATCCAGGCCTGGGCGAAGCTGTCCCCGCACTCGCTGCGGCACGCCTTCGCCACCACGGCCCGCTCGGAGGGCGTGCCGTTGGAGGACGTGCAGGACGCCATGGGGCACGCCGACCCGCGCACCACCCGCCGCTACGACCGGGACCGGCACAACCTCGACCGCGACCCGGCCTACGCGGTGTGGGCGGCCCGGTCGCGTCGTCGCGGCTGAGCAGCGCGGGCGGCGCTGCCGCGGCTCTGCGTCCGCCCGTGTCAGCTCTGTGGGCGGGGGCAAATGCAGAACGGCTGCCCGATCGGGTCGAGAAGCACCACCCACCGCTCACCACCGGGCTGGAAGGAGGGCTTCGACGCGCCAGCGGCCACGAACTTCTCCTCCGCCGCCGCCAGGTCGTCGACGTAGAGATCCAGGTGGTAGCGCTTGTCACCGGTCTCGTCCGGCCAGGAGGGCGGTCGGTAACCCTCCACCAGCCCGAAGCCGATGGAGACGCCACCGGAGCTGATCATCGCGTATTCCGGTTGGCTGTGGGTGACCTCCCAGCCGAGCGCCTCGTGATAGAACGCGGCGTGGCCGGCGGGATCGGAACTGTCGAGGTTGACCATCGCGAGGTCGGCAGAAACTGTCACGCCGGCAGTATGCCGCCGGGGCCCGACACCTTCGGCCCCGCGACACTCGCCGAGGCCCAATGTCAGGCCCCCGCCCTACGGTCGGCGGATGAGACACGGTCTGGAGATTTCCTGCGGTGGGGCCTCGATCGCGGTGTCCACACTGGTCGAGCTGGGTGAGCTTGCCGAACGCGCCGGCTGGGACGGCGTGTTCCTGGAGGACTATCTGATCCACTATTCCGGCGACGAGCCGTTCACCTACGACCCGTGGCTCGTCCTCGCCGCGATCGCCGGGCACACCGACCGGGTGCGACTGGGCACCACCGTCACCGCGCTGCCCCGACGCCGCCCGGCGAAGTTGGCGCGGGAGGTCCTCACCCTCGACCACCTCAGCGCGGGCCGGGCGACAGTCGCGGTCGGTGTCGGTGACCCCGGCGACCGGGGTCTGGTCGCCTTCGGCGAGCAGACCGAGCTGTCCGTGCGGGCCGCGATGCTCGACGAGGGTCTCGACCTGCTGACCGGGCTGCTCAGCGGTGGGCGGGTCAGTCACCAGGGCACCCACTACCGCGCCGACGGGGTGTCGCTGCGGCCGGCGCCGGTGCAGTCGCCGCGGGTGCCGGTCTGGGTCGGCGGGAGCACGCAGGCCGGGGCGGTGCGCCGCAGGGCCGCTCGCGCCGACGGCATCGTGCCGTACAAGCTCACCGACACCGACGGGTGGTCCGACTTCACCCCCGACGAGGTCCACGACCTGGCGAAGGCCCTGCCATCGACACGCGCCGACGGTCAGCCGTTCGACGTGGCCATCGGCGGCCGGCGACGCCGCTCCGACGAACGCGCCGAACGGGCCTACCTCGGCGAGCTGGCCACCGCCGGGGCCACCTGGTGGTTGGAGTTCGTTCCGGCCGGCGATCCGGCCACGATGCGCGCAGCCGTTGCCCGAGGCCCCCTGCGCTGACCCGGGGTCAGGGGGCGTCGAGGGGCCAGAACGTCACGCGGGCCGTGCCGTCGCGGCAGATCAACCCGGCGCCGACCCGGCGGCAGTCGGTCACACCCGCCGGGAGCACAGCGGACACCCGATGACCGTCGCGCCCCACCGTCGCGACCAGGGAGCGCCTACCGTCAGCCGCCATCCCCAGCACCACCAGGGGTTCCGTGGCAACCCGTGGGCCAGCGACCGTTCGCCAGCGCGCCCCGCCCGGCCACGTCCACACCCGCACCCCGCTGCCCGCGTCGATCGCCCAGCGTCCCTGCTCGTCCTGCCCGCAGAGCAGACCCTGGCAGGGCCGCAGGATCAGGTCACCCGGCTGCACCGGCGACCGCCAGCGCGGCACCAGCCCGGGTAGGTCGTAGCCGGTCAGCGCCACCGCGCCGCCGCGCGGGTGGCGCAGCACCAGGTGCGCCCCGACAACCTGGGGATTGTCCGGGCCGTAGTCGGCAGGCGGAAGCTGTCCCCGCCCACGTTCGGTGCCGTCGCGGGCGTCGAGCAGCCGGACCAACCCGTCGTCCTGCACCAGCAGCACCCGCCCAGGCAGGCCGGGCAGCGCCCGCAGCACCGCAGTGGAGGGCAGCGGGACCGACCACAGGGTCGCCCCGGTGGCCGGGTCGACGCCGTGCACAGTGCCCTCGACCCGCCGACCCGGTTCGGAGGCGCTGCGCACCTCGCTCACCGCGACCGCCGCGTCCCCGGCCGCGTACACCCGCTCGGGTCGCCGCCATACCGGCTCGCCGGTCCGCAACGACCGCCCGGTGGTCATCCGTGCCCCGAGCGCCTGGTCGCGCTCGACCAGCAGCAGCACATCACCGGCGACCTCGGCGGACCACCCGGCTGCGGGCGGCACTGTGACCCGCCACCGCGGCGGCCCGTTCGGCGCGACCGAGTCGTAGGCGCTCAGCGTCGGCGGGTTCGGCTCAGGGTCGACGACCAGCAGCAGCGGCCCCGCGCCCAGCACCGTCGCCCGGGCGGGCAGCGCCGGCCCGGGCTGCGGCGTCAGGCGCGCGGCCGGGGCGGCACCACCGAGCAGCAGGACACAGGCCGCCACCAGCACCGCCACCCGCCACCGGCGGGACACCTGCGGTGGTGGGCGGCGCTCGTCCGGGGGCGCGCCCCTGTCGTCACCCAGCTCGATCAGCACCGACATGGCGTTCACCCGTCCGCTCGCGCCGACCGGTCAGCAGAGCAGGTCGAGGTGATGGTGGGCGTCCTCGGCGATCTCCTCGTGCCGCAGCCAGCGGCGCGCCCACAGCCGGGCGGCCAACTCCGCCTGCTCGTCGCCCCACGCGGCGTGCTCGACAAGCAACGCGGTGGTCAGCGCGTACGCCAGGCGCAACGCCAGACCGCGGGCGCCCGCGAGCACCGCCGGCGCACCCGGTTCGACGGTCACCGCGGCGATGGTCTCCGCCAACTGCGCGGCAGCGGTGGCCAGGGTGTCGGCCAGCACCGGCGACAGCGGCCGCGCGAGGTCGACGGCGGCGGTCAGCCGGCTCAGCAGCGGCGTCCCGGCGTCCTCCCGGGTCAACGCGCGCAGCACGTCCAGGGCCAGCACATTGGTGGTGCCCTCCCAGATCGGCAGCACCTGGGCGTCACGCAGCAGGCGGGGCACGCCGGTGTCCTCCACGTAGCCGGCCCCGCCGAAGCTCTCCACGTACTCGCTGGCGGAGCTGACGGCGAGTCGACCGGTGGCGAGCTTCGCCAACGGTGCCACGATGCGCAGCTCGGCCGCGGCCTCCGGATCGGCGCCGACCTCGACCCGCCCGAGCAGGGCGAAGGCGTGCCCGGCGAGAGCGAACGCGCCCGCCGCGTCGACGGCGAGGGTGCCCAGGGTGGCCCGGTGCAGGGGCGAGGACACCAGCGGGCCGCCGGCGACGTGCCGCGCCTCGGCGTACGCGCGGGCGTAGGCGAGACCCCGTCGCATCCCGCCGGCCGCCGCCGCGGCGTTGTGCACCCGGGTCACCACGACCAGAGTCATCGCCCGGACCAGACCGGGCACCGCCGGGTCACCCAGCGGCAGGGCGTACGCGTCGCGCAGGCCGATCTCGGCGGTGGGCAGCGCCCGGGTGCCCAGCTTGTCCTTGAGCCGGTGCACTGTGACACCCGGTGCGGGTGCACCGGGCGCCCCGCCGTCGGCCAGCGGTGAGTCGACCGCGTACCGGGGAACGAGGAACGGGGCGAGCACCCGGCTGCCCCGCCCGGCGCCCTCGGGCCGGGCCAGCGCCACCGCCATCGCCGCGTCGGCGGCGGAGCAGAACCACTTCTCCCCGGTCAGCCGCCACGAACCGTCCGCCGCGGGTCGGCCGAGGGTGCTGGAGCGGCCCAGATCGGAACCGCCCTGCGACTCGGTCATCCACTGCCCGCTGGTGATCGCCGTGGCCGGGTCCGTGGAGATCAGCCGGGGCAGCCACGCGTCGCGGACCGTGGCGTCGACGTCGGGCATGCTGAGCAGCGCCGCCGCCCCGTCGGCCATCGCCACCGGGCAGGAGAACGTCGCCGACTCCGGCCCGTACAGGTGCAGCAGGGCGTGCTGCACGACCCGCGCGGCGGCACCCCAGGTGCCCCGCGCGTCCGGCAGGTAGGGCAGCGCCACCACGGCGTGTCGGGCGGCGGCGGCACGTTGCGCCTGCCAACCGGCGGAGGTGTCGATGCGATCGATCCGGGCACCCCACGGGTCGTAGCGGACCAGCGTCGGCGGGTGCGCCTCCGCGTCGGCGTGCGCCGCGCGCAGCGGGCCGGTGACGTCGGCGGCCAGGTCCGCGAGACGGCCCTTCGCGGCGGCGTGCCCGCCCGGGCCGAGGTGACGCTCCAGCCAGGACAGCAGCAGACCATCGCCGGCGTACGGGTCGACGGGGGGTGGTACCGGCTGCACGAAGCGGCTCATCGATCGGCTCCTGGCACTGCTCGGGGGTGTGCGCCGACGGTAGACGATGCGGGGCCGCCGCGAACAGGGCACACCCGCCCATCGGGCGCACCCAGTTTCCGGCTTGTCGCCCGTCGGCGTGACCGTCTTCTCTACGGTCGGTAGTCGTGGGTGCGGGCCAGTCGTGGAGCCGACCGGCCCGGCGTCACCGCCCGATGCGCACCGGGTTGGCGTTCGCCGGGTTCGGCGTGGCGCTGTGCTGCGTGGGGGTGGCCGGGCTGGGCGCCTGGAACCTGCAGACCGTCCGGCAGGCCGCCGGCCCGATCCGGGAGACCGCCGACGGTTTCCTCAGCGAGGTGGCTCTCGGCGACAGCGACCGGGCGTACGAGCGGCTCTGCGAGGACGCGCGCAGCCGCTGGAGCGAGATTGGCTTCACCAGTTGGGTGCGGACACCACCGATGGTCACCGACTACGAGATCACCGACGTGTCGGTCGCGACCCGCAGCGGACGACCGCAGGGCACGGTGACTGTGAAGGTGACCCGCGACGGCGGGCTCAGCGAGGAACGTCGCCTACCGGTGGTCCGTGAGGACGGAAGCTGGCGGGTGTGCGGTGACCCCTTCTAGGCCCACTGTCGCCGCCCCGCTACGCCCACAGTTGCTGCGACCGCGCGAGGGGGTGCAGCCGACCACCTCGACGGAACTCTTCTTCGACCTCGTCTTCATCTTCACCATCACCCAGCTGTCGCACTACCTGCTCGCGCACCTGGACTGGAGGGGCGCGGGACGTACCGGCCTGTTGCTGGCGCTGGTGTGGCTCGTCTGGGTCTACACCACCTGGCTGACGAACTGGCTGCAACCGGACCAGGGGCCGGTGCGGACGATGCTGATCGGGGTGGGGCTGGGCAGCCTGCTGTTGTCGGCGACGATCCCGGAAGCGTTCGGCTCGACCGGCCTGCTCTTCGCGCTGGTCTACGTCATCGTGCAGGTGGGCCGCACCCTGTTCGCGTTGTGGGCGGTGCAGGGCAGTCCGTGGTTGGTGGCCGGATTTCAGCAGTCGCTGCCGTGGATCACGGGAACGTCGGTGCTCGTGGTCGTCGGTGGCCTGGTCGGCGGTGCCGCCCGGGACGCGGTGTGGGCGGCGGTGATCGTGATCGAGGTGGTCGGCCTCTCGATCGGCTATCCGCTGCCGCGACGGGGACGCAGCCGACCCGAGCGGTGGATGGTGGAGGGCGGGCACCTGGCCGAACGGTGCGCGGCGTTCGTCCTGATCGCGCTGGGGGAGTCGATCCTGGTCACCGGCAGCACCCTCACGTCGCAGGTGAACCTGGTGACGTCCGGGGCGTTCCTGCTGGCGTTCGGCGGTTCGGTGGCGCTGTGGTGGGTCTACTTCGCCCGCTCGGCCCCGGCGGCCACGCAGGTCATCGCCCAGGCCGGGGAGCGCACCGGCGCGTTGAGCCGGGTCGCGTTCAACTTCCTGCACCCGGTGATCGTGGCCGGTGTCGTCGTCGCGTCGGCGGCGGACGAGCGGTTACTGCGGGAGCCCGGCGTGCCGGCCACCACTGTCGACGTGCTGCTCACCCTGGGGGGTCCCGCGCTGTTCCTGGCCGGGCACGCCGCCTACAAGGCGCTGCTGTGGCGGATCCTGCCGATCAGCCGGGTCGCGGCGGTGGTGGTCCTGCTGGCGCTGATGCCGACAGCTGTGGTGCTGGGAGCTCCCGTCGCGGTGTGCGCCGCTGCGGCGCTGGCGGTGACGGTCGCCGTGATCCTGACCGACCGGTTCCGGGTGCGGACCGCAGCGGCCCGGCAGCCGTCCTGACCGTCCGGCGCACCGGGTCGGTTCCAGCTGGTGGGGCGCCTCAGTCGCGCGGGCCGAGGTCGCCGCTGCGGAAGTGCCGGCGGCAGAGCACCTGGTAGCGCACCTCGGCGGTGTCGACGGTGTCGCCGATGACGACCTGGGCGCCCTCACGGACGACCCGCCCGTCGACGACGCGGGCGTTGAGCAGCCCTTCGCGGCCGCACCAGCAGAGCACCTCGACCTGGATGCGGGCCACCTCGTCGGCCAGCTCGAACAGGCGTTGCGCGGCGGGGAACATCCGCGACCGGAAGTCGGTGGCCAAGCCGAACGCGAACACGTCGACGTCGTAGCTGTCGACCAGTTCGGCCATCTGCTCGACGTGCTCGACCGTGTAGAAGCACGCCTCGTCGCAGATCAGGTAGTCCACGCGTACCCCGTCGGCCCACCGGCCGCGCACCAGGGCCCGCAGGTCCAGGTCGTCGGTGACCTCGATGGCCTCGTGGGCCAGGCCGATGCGGGTGGTGACCTGCGGTCCCAGCGACCGGTCGATGCGGGTGGTGACCAGCCCGCGCCGGCCCTGCCGGGCGTGGTTGTAGTTCATCTGCAACGCCATCGTGGACTTACCGCAGTCCATTGGCCCCCAGAAGAACTTCAACGCCGCCGCGTGCACCGGCCGCCCGTCGAGCCCACGCGCCGCCGCGCACGCGGCCGGAGCGTGCGGCTGGCCGGGGAACCGATGGGCCAGGCAGGTCGGGGCGGTGGTGGCGTCGTCAGTCACGGTCGGGCAGCCTAGCCGATCGGCCACTCCTGATCTGTCAGGCGCGGGACGCGTGCTCAGAGCACCCGCGGTGGCGTGTTGCCGGCGGCGATGATGGCACGGCGCATCGGCACGGCGGCGAGGAGCAGGAAACCGACCACGAAGAAGATCAGCAGTGAGACCAGGCCCACCCGGTAGGAGGAGGTGAGCTGGAACACCAGGCCGAAGGCGAGCGGGCCGAGCCAGCTGGTGCCCTTGTCGCTGATCTCGTAGAAGCCGTAGTACTCGCCTTCCTTCCCGGTGGGGATGAGCTGGCTGAACAGCGACCGACTCAGCGCCTGGCTGCCGCCCAGGACCAGGCCGATGGCCGCGCCGAGGACCATGAACGGCACCGGCGCCTCGGCGGGCAGCCGGAACGCGGCGATGATCACACCGGTCCAGAGGACCAGGCTGAGCAGCACGGTCTTCCACGCGCCGATGCGCCGGGCCAGCGCGCCCAGGCTCAACGCTCCGCCGAAGGCGAGGAACTGCACCAGCAGGATCGTGATGATCAGGGTGCTCTGCTCCAGGCGCAGTTCCTCGGTGCCGTACTGGCTGGCCAGGGTGATGACGGTCTGGATGCCGTCGTTGTAGACCAGGAAGGCGAGCAGGAAGTACAGCGTCAGCGGGTACGCCTTGATCTCGCGGACGGTGCGGCCGAGCTGGCGGAACCCGTCGGTGAGAATGTTGCCGCCACCGGCCAGTGCCGCCGCTGGCGGGCGTTCACGCAGCCACCGCAGCGGGACCAGCGTGAACAGCGCCCACCAGACACCGGCGGACACGATCGACCAGCGGGCCAGGTCCAGGGTGCGTTGCGGGTTGTCACCGTCGTCGAGCAGGGTGATCGCGACCAGGTTGAGCGCCAGCAGCAGACCGCCGCCGAGGTAGCCCAGCGCCCAGCCGCGACTGGAGATGCCGTCGCGTTCGTCGGGGCCGCCGAGCTGCGGCAGGAACGAGTTGTAGACCACGATCGCGGCGCCGAACGAGATGTTGGCGACCAGGAAGAGCGCCCCGCCGAGCAGGTATCGGTCGCCGGTGACCAACGCCATCGCGATGGTGGCGCCGGCGCCGGTGAACGCGGCACCGCCGAGCAGCCGCTTCTTGTGCGCCGACCGGTCCGCGATGGCCCCGATGACCGGCAGCACGAACACGGTGAGGAACACCGACAGCGAGATCAGGTACGGGTAGTAGGACCCGGCGGCGACCTTGATGCCGAGTGGGTACACGAAGCCGTCGCACGAATCCGCACCCAGCTCGCACCCGGCCGCCACCTCGGCGACCGTGGTCAGGAACGGGCCGAGGAACACGGTGATGACGGTGGTCTGGAACGCGGAGTTGGCCCAGTCGTAGATGTACCAGCCCCGGCGCTCCCGGCGGGTGCTCGCGGGAGGTGGGGTGTCGTCCACCGTGGGGGTCACGGTCTCGGCCATCGGGGGTCCTTGGAATGGTTCAGGCGGCCCAGTGGCCGCGGCTGCGGTAGACGTCGCGCAGCACGCCGACGTGATCGGTCATGATGCCATCCACGCCACGATCCAGTAAGTCGTGCATCTGGGCGGGTTCGTCGATCGTCCAGACGTGCACCTGCAGGCCGATCCGGTGGCAGTAGTCGAGGAACCGGCGGTCCACCACCGGCACCCGCCCGTAGCGCGGCGGCACCTGCGCGGCGACCACCGACGGCGGCAGCCGCAGCGGACGCCCGTGCAGGGAGGCCAGCCGCAGCCGGGCGACGCCGCGCATGCCGAGGCTGGTGGCGACGCGTCCCTCGGTGAGCGCCCGCAGCCGGGTCAGCCGGGCGTCGCTGAACGAGGCGAGCAGCACCCGGTCGCCGGCGCCGGCCCGGGTCACTGTCGCGACCGTCGGCTCGACGCCGCCGTCGGCCTTCACGTCGATGTTGAAGCGGACCTGCGGCCACGCCCCCAACACCTCGTCGAGCCGGGGTACGACGGCGGCGCCGCCGACGCGTACGGAGGCGAGGTCCGCCCAGCTCATCTCGGCGATGCGCCCCGCCTCGCCGGTGACCCGACGCAACGTCGGATCGTGGAAGATCACCGCCACGCCGTCGGCGGTGGCGTGCACGTCGGTCTCCACGTACCGGTAGCCCAGCCCGATGGCCCGGGCGAACGCCTCGGTGGTGTTCTCGTCGCCCTCGGCGGCGCCGCCACGGTGGGCGAACGCCAGCGGCGCGGGCGCGTCGAGGTAGCCGAATCGGGTCAACACGCAGCGCAGTATGCCTGCCGTCGGTGGAGCGCGGGTGGCCTGCCGGCGAAGATCAGGCCTGGGACGCCGGGGAGGCGGCACGGGTGGTTGCCGTGGTCGGCAGGTGTCCCTGTCCGCGGTGGCGGCAGGCACGACGTCGGCATGCCAGTCGGCCGCACGATCCCGCCGGACCGGCCTACGGCCCCCACCTCCGGATGCCTGTCCTACGTCCTTTGCTCTGCACCCGCGGACGCACCAGTCACCTTCAGTAACTGGTGC
>NZ_JBEZEH010000141.1:0-18928 GCF_040648775.1 Micromonospora sp. NPDC049089 | reverse complement strand
GCCCGGTGCGGGCCCGGCCACCGGTCCGACGGTCAGCTCGCCGTGCAGCTCACCGCCGGCAGGCTGTTGGTGCCGCTCCAACTGCCGAGGAAGCCGAAGCTGGCGCTGGCCCCGGGGGCCAGTCGTCCGTTGTAGTCCGTGTTGCGGGCGGTCACCGTGGTTCCGCTGCTGGTGAGCGCCACATTCCAGGACTGGGTGACGCGCTGGCCGTTGGCGAAGGTCCACCCGGCGGTCCAGCCGGTGATCGCCCTCGCGCCGGCGGTCACCCGTACCTCACCCTGGAAGCCGCCCTGCCACTGGTTGGTCACCGTGTACGTCGCCGTGCAGCCACCGCTGGGGGGCGGCGTGGTCGGCGGGGGCGTCGTCGGGGGTGGGGTGGTCGGCGGGGGCGTCGTCGGCGGTGGGGTGCCGCCGAAGACGGTGGCCTCGCGGGCGGTCTGCCGGATGCCGTTGACCCCGTTGAAGAGGCGCTGACCCCAGTCGGTCAGGCTCGCCGGATTGAAGTTGGTGGCCAGGTCGAGATACTCGACGCCGCCGCCGTTGCCGCTCCACGACCAGCCCAGCCAGCCGACCCCGTTGGCCTGGCTGAACGCGAGGATGGCGTCCTCGTCCGGGTTGCCGTCGGAGTGGTTGAAACCGAACTCACCGACCACGATGGGCAGCCCCGCCGTGCGGAACCGGCCCAGGTAGTCGCTGATCTCCGCGGCGGTGTCGAAAACCCCGTACATGTGGATGGAGAACACCGTGTTGCGGGCCGGGTCGGCGGCGAAGACCGACGCGGCGTTGTCGCGCATGGTGAACGACCAGTCCTGCCCCCAGTTCGGCGCGTCCACCATGATCGTGTGGGTCAACCCTCCGGCCCGCAGGCGCTTGATCGCGTTGGCGTTGTCGGTGGCCCACGAGCCGTAGTTCTGGTTGCCGTACGGCTCATTGCCGATGTTGACGATGACGTACCTCTCCTGGCCGGCGAGGACGTCGGCGAGGCTGAGCCAGTAGTCGACGGCGCGGTCGAGGGTGATCGCGCCGCTCTGCTCGCCGTACCCGGTGGTGTCGTGCACCTCCAGCACGCAGATCAGCCGGTTGGCCTTGCAGAGCGAGATGACGTTGGCGACGTCGGCGTTGGTGTTGCGGGTCCACCGGTCGCCGCTGGAGAGCACCACCCGCACGGTGTTCGCGCCGAGCGCCTTGACGTCGGCGAACGAACTGGTCTGCTGCGGGTACCAGGTGTGCGCGTGGTTGACGCCGCGCATGATGAATTCGGCGCCGTTGGCGTCGTACAACTTGCCGCCAGCGACGGAGAACCCAGCCGCGGCGTGTGCCGGCTGGCCGAACGCCAGCACGGTGACGAGCAACGCGAGCAGTGTCGCGCCGGCGGCGGAGAGTCGAGTCTTCATGGCCTTCCTCAGGGAGGACCCCCGGTGCCCGACAGGGGTGGGGACGTGACGGGGAAGGCGGCTGCAGCCCGGCAGCCGCGCCCGGCTCCCGGCGCAGGCATCAGCGTAGGACGATGGATTGGTCCTCGCAACCGGTTCAGTTGACGGGCCCGCAGCCCGGACAGCCGCAACGGCCCACGCGGACGCGGGCCGTCACGGGGCGGTCATCCCCACCACAGGATGTGCGCCACACCCGGGTCTTAACCGGTTAAGAGCGACGGTAGGCAGGCGGTCGGCTCCCGTCAAGCATCGCGGCAACCGAACCGGACGGGAGGGTTGACCGCCGTGCACCGGGGTATCCCGGGAACGATCCGTCAGTGAGAGGGGATACCAGGATGGTCAGCGTCGGCTACACCCTGATGAGCGAGCAGGCCGGGCCCAAGCAGCTGGTGGACCATGCGGTACGGGCCGAGGCGGCTGGCTTCGACCAACTGGTGGTGTCCGACCACTACTACCCGTGGCTGGACTCCCAGGGCCACTCCCCGTACGCCTGGTCGGTGCTCGGCGCTGTCGCCCACGCCACCTCCCGCGCGGAGCTGATGTCATTCGTGACCTGCCCGATCCGCCGCTACCACCCGGCCGTGGTGGCGCAGAAGGCCAGCACCATCGGCGCGCTCTCCGACGGCCGGTTCACCCTCGGCCTGGGTGCCGGGGAGAACCTGAACGAGCACGTGGTCGGCGGCTGGCCGCACGTGCAGCAGCGGCACGAGATGTTCGAGGAGGCGTTGCAGATCATCCGGCCGTTGCTCAACGGCGAGACGCTGACCTTCTCCGGCAACCACTTCGACGTGCCCGACGCCTACGTCTGGGACCGCCCGGAACGGCCGGTGCCGATGGCCGTCGCCGCGTCCGGTCGACAGTCCGCGACGTTGGCCGCCGAGTACGGCAACGGCCTCATCTCCACCGAACCGGACCGGCACATCATCGAGATGTACGACGATGCCGGGGGCGCCGGCCAGCCCCGCTACGGCCAGGTGGCCATCTGCTACGGCCCCGACGAGGCGGAGTGCCGCAAGATCGTGCACGACCAGTTCCGCTGGTTCGGAATGGGTTGGAAGGTCAACGCCGACCTGCCCGGCCCGGAGTCGTTCGCCGCCGCCACCCAGTTCGTCCGCGAGGAGGACGTCGCCGAGGGCATCTCCTGCGGCCCGGACGTGGACGCGCACGTCGAGGCGTTCCGCAAGTTCGTCGACGCCGGCTTCACGCACGTGGCGATCATCCAGGTGGGTGGGGAGAGCCAGCCGATGTTCCTGGACTGGGCCCAGGAGCAGCTGCTGCCCCGGTTGCGCGAACTGTGAGCCAAGGCGCGGCACCCCGGCCGCCCGGGTCGACCCACCGCAGCGCCCTCGGCCGGTTCGGGCCGGCCGAGTTGCGGCTCGCCATGGCCGCGCCCCGGCCAGCCGCAGGCCTCACCAGTGAGTGGCGACTCGTCGACGGACTGCGCACCCACACCCGCCGCAGCGCCGACCCGGGGACCGGCACGCCACCCGTGGTGCTGGTGCACGGCCTGGCCGTCTCGCACCGGTATCTCACCCCGCTGGCCGTCGCGCTCTCCACCACCCATCAGGTGTACGTGCCGGACCTGCCCGGCTTCGGGCTGACCGAACACCCCCGAGGCGCGTACGACGTTCGCCGGCACGCCGAACACCTGGCCGCCTGGCTGGCCGCGTACCAATTGCCTCCGGCCTGTCTGCTGGGGCACTCGTTCGGCGCGGAGGTGGTCGCCGCGGTCGCCGCGCTTCACCCCAATGCGGTACGCGCGCTGGCGTTGGCGGGACCGACGAGCGACCCGGCGGCCCGAACCCGACGGGGCCAGTTCGGTCGTTGGCTGGTGGACAGCCTCCGCGAAGCGCCACTCCAGGCCCCGATCCTGGTGCGGGACGTGTGGAACGCCCGGCCCTGGCGGGTCCTCGCGACGCTGTCGCACTCGGTGCACAACGCCATCGAGGCGGACCTCGTCCGCGTCACCGCGCCGACCGTCGTCGTGGCCGGCGATCGCGACACTGTCGTACCGCAACGGTGGCGGGACGAGGCGACACGGCTGGTGCCGCAGGCGTCCCTGGTGGTCGTTCCCGGTGCCGCGCACAACGTGGTCACGACCGCTCCAACTGCCGTCGCTGACGCGATCCGGCACCTGCTCGCCCCTCATCCCGCACTCACGGACAGGTGACCATCATGCGCTTCGGCAACACGGAGATCCGCCCGCTCGGCGGTGGCCTCGGCTGCCTCCTGATGATCCTCTTCTCGATCGTGGCGTCGGTGGTGCTGACCGTCCTGTTGAATCTGGTGCTCTGAGCCCTCGCGCCACCGGCACGACCGTCACCGACCAGACCCACCGGACTCCGGACAGCAGCGGGCGCAGCAGCAGTCGGTGGAGCAGTCGCAGCACCCGGCCGGCCGTCCGCCACGCACCGACCACTGCGGCGACGACCAGCCGACCGACGGGCGTCAGCACCGTGCCCAACCATCGCAGCGGCCACAGGACCAGGTACCTGGCGAGCCAGACCAGCACGCGCCCCAGGACCACGAGGGCCGGACGCAGCCCATGACGGGTCAACCAGACCAGCGCGGGCCAGATCACCGTGCGGACGACCCACACCAGCGGGAGCCACAGCAGGTGCCGGGCGCACCAGACCAGCGGAAGCCAGACCAGCCGGTGCAGCAGCCAGGCCAGGGGGGCCAGCAGCCAGCGACGCAGGAACCGGCCGGCCGGGCGGAGCAGGTACCGGTGCAGCAGTCGGCTGGCAGCCACGATCAGCTCCCAGAGCAGGCGTACCGGCAGCACCACGACCAGCGCCACACCACGCGCGACGGCCACGACGAGCGGAGGCGCGACGGCGGCCGGCTGCGCCCTGCCCGAGACCGGCGGGTCGGCGGCCGGACGAGCCCACGCCGGCGCGGCCCGGTGATCGTTCGGCGGACCTGGCAACGGCGAGCGGACGGTGCGGCGGTCGGTCACGGTGGCACGGTAATCGGCCGGCGCCACGCCCTGGGTGGCACCGGCCACGCGAGCCGACGGCGGCGTCAGCCGGGAGACAGCTCCAGCGTGGCGAGCAGCGGATAGTGGTCGGAGGCGGTGGCCGCCACCCCGTCGCGGATCACCCGACAGTCGCGCACCCGCTGCGCCACCGCCGGACTGCCGAGCAGGTAGTCCAACCGCATCCCGGCGAACTCGGCCCCACCCAGCCCGGTGGGCACCGTGTAGCCAGCGGCTTCCGGCGCGTCGGCGTTTCCCGACGGCCAGAGGTCGACGAGACCGGCGGCGAGCAGCCGGGCGACCGCCCGGGTATCCACCGTGTCGCCGGAGCGACGCAGGTGCCGCCGCCGGTAGAGGGTGGGCATACCGGCCAGCCGGTCGGTGTGGTCGACGGTCGGATCGAGCGAGTTGAGGTCACCGGTGATCAACGTCAACGGCCCCTGGTCGCGGCGCATCGCGGCGATCAACCAGTCCACCTCCATCCGCCGCCGACCCCCGGAGTACGGGTAGAGGTGGGTGCCCAGCACAGTGAGCGGGCCGGCCGACGTGGCCACCACGACGCGGGCGGCGGCATGGTGGAACGGCCGACGCACCGGCCTCGCGTCGACGACCCGGTACGGCGGCCGGACCAGCACCGCCACCGGCTGCCCGAAGCAGGACCGGGCCAGGTGGGGAACCATCCCCACCCGGCCCGCCACGCCGGCCATCAAGCCGTCCCTGTCGAAGCCTCGCAACTCCTGCAGGGCCAGCACGTCCGGTGCCTGCTCGTCGATGACCTGAACCACCTGATCCAGCCGGTCGAGGCCGCCGCGGTCCCGGCCGCCGGTGCGGATGTTCCAGGTCATCGCCCGCAGCACGACGGCACTCAGTCAGCTCTGCCGGCCCGCGCCAGCTCGTCGTCGAGGGTGTCCACGTCCTCCGACTCGATGGCCGGTTGGTTGCCTTCCTTCAGGTCCTCGTTCGGTCGGATCACCAGGTAGAGCAAGCCGATCCAGAGCGCGGAGAGCAGGATCGCGCCCATGAAGTCGGTGGGGTGGTGCATCCCCCGGTACATCCGGGACGTGGCCACCCCGACCGGCATGATCACGGCCAGCCCCACGAAGATCCAGCGCCACCACCGGTCGGTACGCGGGAACACGATGAGGGTGATCGCCAGCCAGACGCAGATCGTGGCCGCGATGTGCCCGGACGGGAACGACGAGGTGGGCATCTGCCCGTCCAGGTTCTCCACCGGCGGACGCGGCCGGTCGACCGCGCGGGCCGACGCGAGGAAGAGCGTCAGCTCCCCCACCATCGCCAGCGCCACGAAGAGCACCGGGCGCCAGCGCCGCCACACCGCCAGCACCAGCGGGCAGAACACCAGCGAGATCAGCAGGATGGCATGGGTGTCACCGAACTTGCTCCACCACCAGCTGACGTCGGTCAGCACCTCGGTGTGCCGTTCGGCGAACCACTGCGGCACCTTGGTGTCGAGGGTGTCGAAGAAGGTGCCCTTGGCGTGGTAGCTGACGTACGTGCCGAAGCCGTACAGCGCGCCGAACACGATCACCCAGCCGACCAGCAGCTCGGCCACCGCCGACCGGGGATGGGCCAGCACGTGTTCCTCGGCCGGGGCGGGGGCGATGTCGTGCCCCGCCTCCGGCTCCAGGCCCTCGGTCAGCGGCGGCACCGGCTTACCCCGCTCCCGCCGCCACAGGCGGAAGGCGTACGCGGTGACGCCCAGCCAGGCGGCCCCGAGCAGCCAGGCGGCCAGCACGTCGGAGACGAAGTGCACGCCCAGCGCGATCCGGGTCAGCCCGACCAGTGCCACCAGCACACCGACGCCCACGATGGCCGGCTTGCGCCAGCGGGGTGCCATCGCCGGCAGGAACACCAGCAGCAGCGCTCCGTACGCGACGAACGAGCCGAGCGCGTGCCCGCTCGGGAAGCTGTTGCCGGGCGCGCTGGCGATCGGCACGTCCACCACCGGGCGGAGCCGGCCGACAAGCGTCTTCAGTGACGGGTCGAGGATCAGGCCACCGACCCCCGTGATGATCAGGTAAACGGCGAGTCGGGGCTGCCGCCGGATCAGCAGACCGACCACGGCGATGGTGACCAGCCAGATGAGGATCGGCCGACCGCCCAGGTCCGTCACCGCCTGGAGCACGGTGACCAGCGCGTGGTGCGGGGCGACGAGCCCGTTGAACCACTCGGCGAGCCCGTGGTCGACGTCCTGCAACGGGCTCCACTGCACCCGGACGAGCAACAACAGCAGCCCGAAGGCCACCCCGGCACCGGTGACGGCCACCAGACCGGCAATGCTCCGTTCGGCGAAATGACCGACCGGACGGTGCGCCACCTCTTTGACCGCGGCCACCCCGCACCTCCCTTTCCTGTCTGGCGAGGCGCTTTACCCGATCTGCGTCCGTCGTACACGCCACAGCGCTAGAGCGCCGACATGTCCCCGGTGTCGTACAGCTCGGCGCGGTCCGGGTCGGGCTCCCACAGATCCGGTTGGGCGGGCTCCCGCACGCCAATGCGCAGCGCCTCCAGTTGCGCGGCGAAGGACAGCCCGCCGAAGAGCGCCATCCCGGTCAGGTTGGCCCAGAGCAGCAGCGCCATCATGCCGGTCAGGGCACCGTAGGTCTGCCCGAAACCGTCACTGAACCGCACGTACGCGGCGAGCAGCAGGCTGGCCAGCCACCACAGTGCGGTGGCGATGCCGGCTCCGAAGAACAGCCAGGACAGGCCGGGCTGGTTGCGGCGCGGCGCGTGTCGGAACAGCACGGCGACGGCGACGATGGTCAACCCGAGGCTCAGCGGGAAGCGGATCACGTCCCAGATGCCGTTGGCGAGTGCGCCCCACTCGTAGTGTTCGCGCACCGAGTCGCCCATCGCGCCGCCGCCGACCAGGATCAGGAAGCCGGCGAGGGCGGGCAGGCCGGCGGTGACGGCCAGCACGGCGGCCCGCAGGTATTTGCGCAGCGCCGGGCGGTCCCGCTCGACGCCGTAGATGCGGTTGGCGCCCCGCTCGATCTGGGCCATCGTGGTGGTGAGCGCGAACAGGCCGGTGAGCAGACCGAGGGTGAGCGCCAGCTCGCCGGCGTCCTCGACGCGTTCGCCCTCACCGAGCAGCTCGGAGACCACCTGCTCGCTCTGGCCGGGGGTGAGCGCCAGGACGGTGTCGGCGACCACCTGGCCGCCCTCCCGGACGCCCAGCTCGCTGATCAGCCCGGTGAGGGCGATCAGGAACGGCACCACGGCGAGGCAGAGTTGCAGCGCGAAGGCCCGGGAGTGGCTGAACCCGTCGCCGTAGCGGAACCGGATGAACGCGTCCCGCAGCAGGTGCCAGCCGCCCTGCCGGCGCAGTGTGTGCCAGGCGTCGTCGGCGGACAGCTCCTCGTCGGCCATCAGCCGGGTCTCCGGCACGATCCGGGTGCTACTCACGGCGCGCTTCCTCGATCAGCTGCTCGCCCCGCTCCCCGGCGCCTTGCGCGTCAACGGCCAGGTCGGGGGCGCCCTCGGGCTGCGGAACGCAGAGCCAGAGCGCCTGCGGTCGGATCTCCGCCCGCAGGTGCCGACCCGGGGAGATCAGGTCGCCGTCCAACTCCCGAGGCTGCGCCCGGTTGCTGCTGACCACCACGCGCCGACCCCGGAACACCTCCAACTGCGGCACCTGACCGCTGCGGCGGATCACCGCCCAACCGAGCGCGAGCCAGTGCCGCAGGTTTCGTGGGGTGAGCACGGCGACGTCGAGCCAGCCGTCGTCCGGCTCGGCCTCGGTCAGCAGTGTCACTCCGCCCTGCAGCCGGCCCACGTTGGCGATCAGGACCGAACGGGCCCGGCGGCGCACCACCGGCCGGTCGTCGATGCGGATCTGCACCCGCATCGGCCGGTCCCGCAGGTGGCGGACGGCACCCACCACGTACGCGGGCCAGCCGATGCGGGCCTTCGTCGTCTCGTTTGTGGCTTCGAGCATCTGGGCGTCGAAGCCCATGCCGGCCATCACTGTGAAGTACTTGTCCTCCACCGCGCCGACGTCGAGCAGCCGCCGGCCGCGTTCGACGGCGACCTGGAGCCCGGCGGCCAGATCGGTGGAGAGCCCCAGGTTGGCGGCGAGCAGGTTGCCGGTGCCCTGCGGCAGCACGGCGAGGGCCACGTCGGTGCCGACCAACCCACTGACGCAGGCCATCACGGTGCCGTCGCCGCCGCAGGCGAAGACCAGGTCGACGCCGGCCTTGACGGCCTCTTCGGTCTGGCCCCGACCGGGGTCTTCGACAGTCGTCTCGTACCACTGCGGCTCGGGCCAGCCGGCCGCGGCGAGGGCGTCGTCGACGGTGCGGCGCAGCTCGTCGAGATCGTCGACCTTCGACGGGTTCACCACCACGGCAGAGCGCAACCCGCCGTCGCCGCCAGCGGGCCGCCTGTCCTGTCCAGCATCCACGGCGTCAGTGTGCAGCACCCGGGCGGCTTCAGCGACCCGGCGGCGACGTGGCGTCGGAAGTGCCACAGACAGGTTTCAGAATGCTCGTGCCCGTCAGGCCGCCGCCCGCAGGGCGATCTCCACCCGTCGGCGCAGATCATCGAGGTCGACCCCGGACTCGGTGAGCACCACCGCTCCCAGCCCGTGGCCCTCCCGGAGCACCCCGAGCAGGATGTGCTCGGTGCCGATGTGTTTGTGTCGCAGTCGCAGGGCCTCCCGCAGGGACAGCTCCAGCGCCTTCTTGGAGCGGGGCGAGAACGGGCCGCCGAGGTAGCGCTTACGCCCCCAGCGGCGACGCGGCGCCGGCACCGCCTCCCGTAGCGCGTCCGGGCCGAAGGACTGCTCGATGCGGGCCACGATCGCGGCCAGGTCGATGCCGATCTCCCGCAGGGCCGCCGCGTCCGCGTCGCCGAGGCCGGCGCCGCCGCTGACTGTGTGCCGGCGGACGCGTTCGCGCAGGTCGTCGGCGCGTACCCCGGCGTCGGCGAGCACCCGGCTGGCCAGCCCGGCGTCGTCGGCGAGCAGGGCGAGCAGCAGGTGCTCAGTGCCGACCGGGCGTTGGCCCTCGACCCGCGCCTCCTCCAGCGCCCGTCGCACCACGTCGCGTGCCCGGTCGGTGAACCGTTCGAACATCACGCCTCCCAGGATGAGTTGACCGCCGGTCGCCCGGCGTGCTTCTTGTGCACTGCCTGCCGGCTGACCTCGAGCGTGTCGGCGATCTCCTGCCAGGACCAGCCCTGCCGTCGGGCGTTGTCGACCTGGACCACCTCGAGCCGCTCGAGGAGCCGGCGTAGCGCGCGGACGGCGCGCAGCCCGACCCGGGGGTCGGTGCTGCCGGCTGCCGCCGCTAGTTCTGTCGCCTGACTCATGCCGTCAACATACGTTGACAACCCCCCGCCTGTCAACCCTGGTTGACGAGCGGCGACCGCGGCGGATCGGACCCGCCACCGCGCTCGTCCGACTACCCTCGGTCAGGGACAGCTTGGTCGTGCCGGGCGCGACGCCCGGGAGGTGATATCGGATGGCCGCACCCGCCGACGCAGCGGTGCTGGTCGGCCTCGGGTCGAAACTCGACCTCCCGGTCGTCGAACAGGCCGCGCAGGAGGCCGCCGGACACGGCCGGCCACTGCACCTGCTGCACACCTTCGACTGGCGCGCGGCCTTCGCCGCGGACACCGTCGCCGCACCCCGCGACCAGGCCGAAAAACTGATCACCCGCGCCGCCCAACTCGCCCACCAGACCGAGCCAGGGCTGACCGTACGCGGGGAGATCGTCGAGAGCTCCGTGCTACCCACCCTCATCCGCCGCTCGGAGGTCGCCTTCCTGCTGGCCGTCGGCGACAGCGGCATGGCGGGCAGCGGTCAGTGCGTTCCAGCCGAGACGACAGCCGTGCAGTTGGCCGCCCGGGCCGGATGCCCTCTGTTGGTGGTCCGACGTGAACCGCCGCCACAGGGCCCGGTGCTGGTGGGCGTCGACGGCTCCCCCAGCTCACACCTCGCCCTGCGATGGGCCCTGACGTGCGCGGCCCGCCGCGACGCCCGACTGCTGGCCCTGCGGGTGGTGGAGTACGACGAGGACACCGACGCGGTCGCCGAGCAACTCAACGAGGCAATGGCCCGGCACGCCGGCCGCGACAACACCGTGCCGACCGAGTGTCGCGTGGTACGCGGCGACCCCGCCGACGTGCTGATCGACACCTCCCGCAACGCGCAGGTGGCGCTGGTCGCCGCCCGCGGCGACGAGCCGGGGCGGGCCATGCTGGGCGCGGTCGCCCAGTCCCTGCTCTACCACTCCCCGGCCCCGGTGGTCGTCGTCCGCGGCCTGGCCGAGGCGCCGCTGACCGGGCCCGGTGCCCGCCCGGCGCGGGACCAACGGCCCTGACCCCGGGCGTCCGCACCGGCCAGGCTGGACGCCGGAGGCCCCACTCCTACCCGCGAGAGGCAGCATGATGGAGACCGCTCTCGACGTGCACCACGCCCTCACCGACGACGAGCTGCGCCGGCTGGACGCCTACTGGCGCGCCGCGAACTACCTCACCGTCGGGCAGATCTACCTGCTGGACAATCCGCTGCTGCGCGAGCCGCTGACCCCCGACGACATCAAACCCCGACTGCTCGGGCACTGGGGCACCAGCCCCGGCCTCAATCTGATCTACGCCCACCTCAACCGGGTGATCGTGGCGCGCGACCTCAACGCCATGCTGGTCACCGGCCCCGGCCACGGCGGCCCGGCCATCGTGGCCAACACCTGGCTGGAGGGCACCTGGTCGGAGCGCTACCACGACGTGGCGCGCGACGAGGCCGGGATGTCCCGGCTGTTCCGCCAGTTCTCCTTCCCGGGCGGCATCCCCAGCCATGTCGCGGCGGACGTGCCGGGTTCGATCCACGAGGGCGGCGAGCTGGGGTACGCGCTGAGCCACGCCTACGGCGCCGCGTTCGACCACCCGGACCTGCTGGTGGCCTGCGTGATCGGCGACGGCGAGGCGGAGACCGGGCCGCTGGCCGGCAGTTGGCTCTCCGACGTGTTCCTCAACCCGGCCCGTGACGGCGCGGTGCTGCCCATCCTGCACCTCAACGGTTACAAGATCGCCAACCCGACGGTGCTGTCCCGGATCCCCGAGGACGACCTGCTGGACCTCATGCGTGGATCGGGCTACCAGCCGTACGTCGTGGCCGGTGACGAGCCCGCCCGGGTGCACCGGACCCTCGCCGCGACGCTGGACCGCGTGCTGAGCGAGATCGCCGAGATCCAGCGGAGGGCGCGCTCCGGAGGCGTCGTCGAACGCCCCCGCTGGCCGATGATCATTCTGCGGACGCCGAAGGGCTGGACCGGCCCGAGTGAGGTCGACGGCACCCAGGTGGAGGGCACCTACCGCGCCCACCAGGTGCCGCTGTCGGGCGTACGCGACAACCCGGCACACCGGGCCGAGTTGGAGCGCTGGCTGCGCAGCTACCGGCCGGAGGAGCTGTTCGACGCGACCGGCGCGCCGGTGGAGGAGCTGCTGACGCTGCCGCCGCGCGGTGACCGGCGGATGAGCGCCAACCCCGTCACCAACGGCGGCGTGGTGCTGCGCGACCTGACTCTGCCGGACTTCCGCGACTACGGCGTGGAGGTTCCCGAACCTGGTACGCCGATCGCCGGCGCGACCGGGGTGCTCGGCCCGTGGATCCGCGACGTCATCAGCGCCAACCCGGAGACGTTCCGGCTGTTCGGCCCGGACGAGGTCGCGTCCAACCGGCTGGGTGCGGCGTTCGAGGTGACCGACCGGGCCTGGGTGGCCGCCACCGTGCCCGGCGACGACCACCTCTCCCCCGACGGGCGGGTCATGGAGGTGCTCTCCGAGCACCTGTGCCAGGGCTGGCTGGAGGGCTACCTGCTGACCGGCCGGCACGGCGTGTTCACCAGCTACGAGGCGTTCATCCACATCGTCGACTCGATGCTCAATCAGCACGCCAAGTGGCTGAAGGTGACCCGGGCCATCCCCTGGCGGCAGCCGATCGCCTCGCTGAACTACCTGCTCTCCAGCCACGTCTGGCGGCAGGACCACAACGGCTTCTCCCACCAGGACCCGGGCTTCATCGACCACGTCGTCAACAAGAAGGCCGAGGTGGTGCGGGTCTATCTGCCGCCGGACGCCAACACGTTGCTCGCCACGATGGACCACTGCCTGCGCAGCCGGCACTACATCAACGTGGTGGTGGCCGGTAAGCAGGCCGCCCCGAACTGGTTGACGATGACCGAGGCGATCCAGCACACCCGGCGCGGCCTGGGCATCTGGGAATGGGCCAGCAACGACGGCGACACCGAACCGGACGTGGTGCTCGCCTGCTGCGGAGACGTGCCCACCCTGGAGACGTTGGCCGCCGCCGAACTGCTGCGCCAGCACCTGCCGAGATTGAAGGTGCGCCTGGTCAACGTGGTCGACCTGATGCGCCTCCAGCCGGACACCGAGCATCCACACGGTCTGACCGACAACGAGTTCGACACCATCTTCACCCAGGACCGGCCGATCATCTTCGCGTACCACGGTTATCCATGGCTGATCCACCGACTCACCTACCGCCGCACGAACCACGAGAACCTGCACGTGCGCGGTTACAAGGAGGAGGGCACCACCACCACCCCGTTCGACATGGTGATGCTCAACGACCTGGACCGCTTCCACCTGGTCATCGACGTCATCGACCGGGTGCCCGGGCTGGCCGCCAGCGCCGCGCACCTGCGCCAACGGATGGTCGACGCCCGGCAGGCGGCCCGCGACTACACCCGCCAGTACGGCGAGGACGACCCCCAGGTCGCCGAATGGCGCTGGGTCCGCGAAACCGACCCGACCACCCCCTGAAGGAGGACGACGTGCGCAACGCGGAGATCCTGGTCGGCTATGACGGCTCCACCGACGCCTCGATGGCCGTGAACTGGGCCATCGACGAGGCGCGGCACAGCGGCCAGCCGGTGCGGCTGGCGTACGTCTTCGAATGGCTGACGGTGGCCAGTTGGGTCGGTCCGGGCGTGGCCCCCGGCGTGTGGCCGGACGACACCGCCCGCCGTCAGGTCGACGACCTGGTGCGCAAGGCCGCGGCGGACGCCACAGCGGCAAACCCCGGGCTGACCATCACCGGCGAGGTGTACGACGGGCCGCCCGCGCTGGTGTTGCAGGAACGCTCGGCGGACGCCGGGATGCTGGTGCTCGGCAGCCGGGGTCACGGTGGATTCGGTGGCCTGCTGGCCGGGTCGACGGCGGTCTCGGTCGCCGCGCACGCCCACTGCCCGGTCGTGGTGGTCCGGGACGGAGCCGACAAAGCCCTGGCCGGCCCCGTGGCGGTCGGCGTGGACGGCTCGGAACCGTCGCTGGTGGCGCTCGGCTTCGCGGCCGAACGGGCGGCACAGCGTCAGGTGCCGTTGCGTGTCCTGCACGCCTGGACACCGGGCCCCAACGCCGAGGCCGGGGTGCCCGACGAGCGGGCCGCCGTGGAGCAGGCGCTGGAGCCGTGGCGGCGGACGTTCGCCGAGCTGACCATCGCCGTCGATCTGGTCCCGACCAGCCCGGCGGCCATGCTGATCGAGGCGAGCCGGGACGCGCAGCTGGTGGTGGTCGGCAGCCGCGGCCGGGGCGGGCTGGCCGGAATGCTGCTCGGCTCGGTCAGCCAACAGCTCATCCAGCACGCCCACTGCCCGGTCGCCGTGGTCCGCGAACGCTGACGTCCACCGGGCGGGGCCGCACCGGTGTGCGCGACCTGGCCCGAAGTCACCGCCGGGCGGTCGTCGGGTCGGACGGGTCGAGGGAGAAGAACTCCTCCTCTTCCTGAGCCAGGTGCAGGCGCAGCACCGCGTCCAACCCGTAGAGGGTGGCCAGCAGGTCGGGAACCTGATCGGGGCGCGGCCGGCCGTCGGCGGTCTGGGCGAGTTGGGCGCCGAGCAGGTCCACCTGGCGGCGGATCTCCACGTGTGCCCGACTCATCGTCGACGTCGCCTCCTCGCTGCCCAGCGGGGCGGCCAGCGCGGGGTAGAGCTGTCGCTCCTCGGCAGTCACGTGCGGCAGCACGCGTTCGGTCAACCGGCGGTACGTCTCGCGTACCGCCGGCAGGCACCTCGGCGAGGCCGGGTCGGTGGCGACCAGGTCGGCGGTGTCCCGCAACCCGGCCAGCACGTCGCGGACCGCCTGATGTTCCGCCCCGTAGTGGGCGAGCAACTCCCGGGTGCGCGGCGGGACGTCGCGCCGGCGCAGCCCACCTCCCAGTGCCCGCAGCGCGTTGAGGATCACCAGCACGTCGATGCCCTCCTGAAGGAACGCGCCAGCGACCGGGGGCAGCCGACCGGCTGCCGCCACGAGCATCGCCAGCACGGCCAACCCCATCCCGACGGTGGCGCTCTGCACGGCGATCCGCCGGGCGTACCGGGCGATCTCCACCGCGTCGGCGAGCCGGTCCAGCCGGTCCACGGTGAGCACCGCGTCCGCCACGTCCGCCGAGGCGCTCGCGCCGGTCGCGCCCATCGCCACGCCCACGTGCGCCTCAGCCAGCGCAGGAGCGTCGTTGACCCCGTCGCCGACCATCACGGTGACCGCCCGGTCGGCTTCGGCCCGTACCCGGTTCACCTTCTCCTGTGGCGTGCACTGGGCGAGTACGTCGTCCACGCCGACCGCCTCGGCGACCTGAGCGGCGGTGGCCGGCTGGTCACCGGTGACCATCACGATGCGCCGCAGCCCTGCCGCGCGCAGCCGGCGTACGGTTCGGCGGGCGTCGGGGCGCACCGGATCCTCCAGCAGGATCGCGCCGAGCACGCCACCCTCGTCGCTGACCCACACCGCGGACCAACCGGCCAGCTCGGTGCGGGCCCGCGCCCGGTCCGCCCAGTCGGGCAGCTCACCGGTGAACTGGCCGACCTGGATCAGCCGCCCGTCGACCCTGCCGCTGACCCCCCGGCCCGGCTCCTCGGTGACTCCGGTCGGCTCGGTCAGCGCCAGCCCGCGCTCCCGGGCCTGCCGGACCAGCGCGGCGGCCAGCACGTGTGGGGAGAGCTGTTCAACCGAGGCGGCCAGCCGCAGCACCTCGTCCCGGTCTCCGCCCGGGGCGACCACCGTCTCGGCGGCGCGCGGGCGGCCGGCGGTCAGCGTGCCGGTCTTGTCCACCAGCAGTGTCCGAGCCCGGCCGAGCAGCTCCAGCGCGCCACCGTCGCGGACCAGGACCCCGCGCCGGGCCACCCGGGACAGGCCGGACACGATCGCGATCGGGGTCGCCAGAAGCAGCGGGCAGGGGGTGGCCACCACCAGCACCGCCACCGCCCGGACCACGTCGCCGGAGAGCAGCCAGCCCAGCCCGGCCAGGACCAGCGTGAACGGCACGAAAGCGGCGGCGTACCGGTCGGCCAGCCGCACCATCGGGGCCTTGCGGGCGGTCGCCTCCTGGGCCAACCGGACGATCCCGGCGTACGTGCTCTGCGCCGCGCTCCTTGTCGCGCGCATGCCGAACCCCGCGCCGGCGTTGACCACACCGCTGGCCACCGCCTCCCCGGCGGCCCGCTGAACCAGCCGCGACTCTCCGGTCACCACCGACTCATCCAGCGTGGCCGCCTCGTCGACGGTCCCGTCGACCGGCACCACGTCTCCCGGGCCGACCAGCAACCGGTCCTCCACCGCCACCTGGTCCAGCGGCACCACCTCGATCGCGCCGCCAGGCCCACGCCGACGTGCGGTACGCGGAGCGCGCTCCAGCAGGGCCCGCAGGTCGCGGGTGGCCCGGCGCTGCGCGTACGCCTCCAATGACCGTCCGGTCGCCACCATCACCGCGATCACCGCCCCGGCCAGGTACTCCCCGACCCCGAGCGCACCGGCCAGCGCCAGCACGGCGATCACGTCCACGCCGAAGTGCCGGTGCCAGAACGCCCGCAACATCGACCAGACGGCGGGCAGCAGCGCGACCACCGTGACGGCCGCCCAGATCAGGTCGGCTGCGCCGGCCCGGCCGGCGATGCGCAACACCGCACCCGCCAGCACTGCGGCGGTGAGCCCGACCAGCGGCGCCCACGCCCACCACCGCCGGACACGTCCGCGGACCGGCTGCTCCGGTACGCACTCGTTCGGCTCGGCCCCCACCTGCGCATCGTCGCAGCCGGTGGGCGGCCAGCGGCCGGACACCGGGCGTTTTACCCGGTGTCCGGACGTCGTGGCGGTGTGCCGGACCTGGTAAGGCGGGCGTAACGGCTCGGCGTGGTCGGGACCTGCGGCCCCTGCGGGCACACCACCGGATGGCACAGGATGAGGCGGCAACCCCAGACACGGCGACGCGCCGTACGGCACGATGAGCAGAGACGGAAAGGTCGTGACCATGAGTCAGGAGAGTCAGCTGACCACCGCGCTGGCGGAGGCCGCCGCCACAGCCGGCCACGCCCCCTCGGTGCACAACACCCAGCCGTGGCGTTGGCGGGTGCTGCCCGACGCGCTGGAGCTGCGCTCGGTCGCCGACCGACAGCTCGCCGCCAGCGATCCCGAGGGTCGACTGCTCGCGATCAGTTGCGGCACCGCCCTGCACCACGCCCGACTGGCGCTGGCCGCCGAAGGGTGGCGAGCCGTGGTGGAACGGCTGCCCGACCCGGCCGACAGCGAGCTACTGGCCCGGCTGACCGACCTCAGCCACACCACGGCCGACCCGGACGCCATGCGCATGGTGCAGTGCATGCAGGTCCGGCACACCGACCGGCGGCCGGTCAGCGACGAGCCGGTGCCGCCGACCGCGATCGAGGAGATCACCCGGGCGGTCACCGCCGAGGGTTGTCGTTTGCAGATCCTCGACCGCGACGAGATGTTGGAGTTGGCCGCCACCGCCGGGCACGCCGACACGGTCGAGGCCGAGGATCCGGAGCTGCGCGCCGAGCTGGCGTACTGGACCAGCCGGGCCGACCCGGGCACCGGCCTGCCGGCGGAGGTGCTGCCCGAGCAGCCCCCGCAGACCACAGTGCCGGGCCGCGACTTCGGCCGTCCCGGCAGCCTGCCGATAGGTCCGAGCCACGACCGGATGGCGGTGTACGCGATGCTGCACGGCGACGAGGACGAACGGGACAGCTGGTTGCGCGCGGGCGAGGCCCTCTCCGCCGGTTGGCTGACCGCCACTCGGCTTGGCGTGTCAGTGGTGCCGCTCAGCGCGGTGGTGGAGGTGCCGGGCACCCGGCAGACCCTGCGTCAGATGCTCTCCGGGATCGGCTTCCCGTACATCGCGTTGCGGTTGGGCATCGCGGACCCGACGCAGGCGGGTCCGCCGCACACGCCTCGGTTGACCACCGCGCAGGTGGTCGACACCTCCGCTGTCCGTTGACGGGTCTGGGGACGAACGGCACCGGCGCTACCATGCCTCGATGACCAGCAGCGTGCCGCCGCCCCGTCCGGAACCAACGGCGACACCGTCGCTCGGGCTGAGCCCGCTGTCGCGGGTCCGCCTCGACGAGCTGCTACAGGAGATGCTGGTCCGGGTCGGTGAGGTGGTGACCAGCCGGGAGCGCTTGCGGGCCCTGCTCGACGCGGTGGTCGGCATCGGCACCAACCTGGATCTGCGCACCACCCTGCAACGCATCGTGCAGGCGGCCTGCGAGTTGGTCGGCGCCCGGTACGGCGCGCTCGGTGTGGTCGGCCCGGACCGGCTGCTGCACGACTTCATCGTCCACGGCATCACGCCCGAGCAGCACGAGCAGATCGGCGACCTGCCGCACGGGCGGGGCGTGCTCGGCCTGCTCATCGACGATCCCCGGCCGCTGCGGATGCCCGACATCACCCAGCACCCCCGCTCCTACGGGTTCCCGGCCAACCACCCGCCCATGCACAGCTTCCTGGGCGTGCCGGTCCTCATCCGTGACCAGATCTTCGGCAACCTCTACCTGGCGGAGAAGCAGGGCGGTGCCCAGTTCACCGAGGACGACGAGGAGATCGTCGTCGCGCTCGCCGCCGCCGCCGGCGTGGCCATTGAGAACGCCCGCCTGTACGCCCTGGCGCACCGGCGGGAACGCTGGCTCGCCGCCACCGCCGAGATCACCTCGGTGCTGCTGGGCGAGGTACGCCGTACCGACGCGTTGGCGTTGGTCGCCCGTCGAGCCCGCGAGGTCGCCGAGGCCGAGCTGGCGCTGGTGCTGCTCTACGACACCGACACCGAGCAGTTCTCCGTGGAGGTGGTCGACGGCCCCGACGAGCAGGCCCACGCGCTCGTCGGCGCGGTCCTGCCCGCCGCCGACACCAGCTTCGGCGCGGCTGTCGCCGAGGGCCGGCACGACCAGGTGGACGACCTGGCGCACGCCGCGCCGTGGCCGGCGCTGCTGCACACCGGCCCGGCGATGATCTCGCCACTCACCACCGCCGAGGCCCTGCACGGCGTGCTGATCGTGGCGCACCGGCCGGAGCGCGGCGGTGGCGCCAGCGAGGAGGACCTGACGCTGCTGGGCAGCTTCGCCGGGCAGGCCGCGCTGCCCAGGGACCGGGCGCGCGGCCAGGAGGTACGGTAACTGCTGGTGGTGCGGGGGGACCGCGCGCGGTTCGCCCGCGACCTGCACGAGGTGGTGATCCAACGACTCTTCGC
>NZ_JBEZEH010000140.1:0-19229 GCF_040648775.1 Micromonospora sp. NPDC049089 | reverse complement strand
GCAAATCGCCCACCAGTGCTCTTCTTGGGCACCACAACTCCATGATCGACGCCGACGAGGGTGCGCGGTTGGGGGGTTTCGGCTAGCAGGACTCCCAGGGCGCAGGCCCAGAGGGGGAACGGGAGCACCGCTACTCGTTCCATGCCGCCCACCCCGAGCCCCAGGCCCTGTTGGGCGGCGAACAGTGTCGTTCCGGCCAGCGCGATGAGCCCGGCGGTGAGGGTGAGTCGGCGCCACCTGCCGAGCGTCGTGCGGCGTGGCGCGAAGCCGGCGAGGAGGAGGCCGACGTTGCCCATCCCCATGATCAGGACTGCGCCGAGGACGTGCAGGTTCTCGTCAATGTCGGCCGGGTAGAGGGCCACGAGGGCGTATCCGCCGGTGGCCAGCAGCAGGAGTGTCTGGGCAGTGCGCACCACCGGGCCGCGGCCGAGAACCCGCCAGGTCAGCAGGAGCCCGCCGGCGAGCAGGACGGCGGTGGCCAGTGTCGCGGTGTTCATCAACGGGTGCCACGGTGAGCAGACGTAGCGGGGGCGGGTGGTGTCCCAGACGCCGCAGTGGGCGTTGCCGAGGTCGCTGATGTTGTGGGTGGCCCAGCTGTAGGTGGGCTCGCGCCACCGCAGACCGGTGATCAGGCTGGCGACGAGGAAGACGGGCGAGGCCGCGAGCCAGCACAGTGCGCCGACCCGGCCGGTGCGGTTGAGGTTCATGCCTTGAGCAGACCAGTGCGACGGGTATGGGCGCACTACCAGCAGATGGCCGGTTCGGGGTAGGGGTAGCCGTACCCGAAGCCTCGGCGTGGGCGGACGCACCGGGCGGGGCGAGGTCGGTCCCAGCGGATAGGCTGAGCGGCGGTCGAGCAGACGAGTGCGAGAAGGAGCCATCCCGTGCGCCCAGGTGGACAGCCGAACATGCAGCAGATGCTGAAGCAGGCGCAGAAGATGCAGCAGCAGATCGCCGCCGCCCAGGCCGAGCTGGCCGAGGCCGAGCTGACCGGCACCGCCGGCGGCGGGCTGGTCACCGCGACGGTCTCCGGCTCCGGTGAGCTCAAGGCCATCAAGATCGACCCGAAGGCCGTCGACCCGGACGACGTGGAGACGCTGGAGGATCTGGTCGTCGCGGCCGTGCACAACGCCGCCGAGGCGGCCCGGGAGCTGACCGAGCGCAAGATGGGCCCGGTCGCCGGCGGCATGGGCGGCCTCGGCCTGCCCGGTTTCTGAGCCGGCAGATGTACGAAGGTGCCATCCAGGATCTGATCGACGAGCTGGGTCGGCTGCCGGGCGTGGGTCCGAAGAGCGCTCAGCGGATCGCGTTTTACGTCCTCTCGGCGGATCCGGCCGACGTCAACCGGCTGGCCGGCGCGCTGCGCAAGGTCAAGGAGCTGGTGCGGTTCTGCACCACCTGCTACAACGTGGCCGAGTCCGAGCAGTGCCGGATCTGCCGCGACCCGCGCCGCACCGACGAGGTGCTGTGCGTGGTGGAGGAGCCCAAGGACGTGGTGGCCGTCGAGCGGACGGGTGAGTTCCGCGGTCGCTATCACGTGCTGGGCGGCGCGATCAATCCGCTGGAGGGGATCGGGCCGGACAACCTGCGCATCCGGGAGCTGCTGATCCGGCTCGGTGGTGGCGGGGTGCGGGAGTTGATCCTGGCCACGGACCCGAACACCGAGGGCGAGGCGACAGCCACCTACCTGGCGTTGATGGTGAAGCCGATGGGCATCGCGGTGAGCCGACTTGCCAGTGGGCTGCCGGTCGGCGGCGATCTGGAGTACGCCGACGAGATCACCCTCGGTCGGGCCTTCGAAGGGCGGCGCGCGGTCTGATCGCCTGACGTACGGCCGGTGGCCGGCACCCGTGCGGGTGCCGGCCACCGCTGCGTCTCTGCCCGGAAATGATCTGACACCTGTGCCCTCATCGGGGCTGTTCGACGTAACAGTTTGGCATCGCGGGTGCAGATTGATCGGTTTTTGCCGCTGTTTACCTAAGAATCGAATGTCAAGCGGCGGTTGAGGCACGATCCGATACCAACCGTCCACTCAGCGGTTTCCGGGTGGACGCATCGGGAGCTATGGTCACCGCCATCGGTGACCCCTGTCACCACGTTGTCCGTACCCCCAAGGACGAGGTGAAGCACACATGCGTGCACCCAGGCCGAAGGTCGCGATCGCGGCCATCGCGGTCGCGGCCCTCGCGGTAGCAGGCTGCGCCGAGAGCAACCGCGACGACGACAAATCCGGTGGTAGCAAGAAGGACACCCTCGTCTTCGGCGTCGCCGGAGACCCGAAGGTGCTCGACCCGAGCTTCGCCAGCGACGGTGAGTCGCTGCGTGTGGCGCGTCAGGTCTTCGAGACCCTGGTCCGACCGGAGGAGGGTGGCACCAAGGTCACCCCCGGCCTGGCCGAGTCCTGGACCCCGGACGCCGCCGGCACCACCTGGACCTTCAAGCTCCGCTCGGGCGTGAAGTTCCACGACGGCACCGACTTCAACGCCGAGGCCGTCTGCGTCAACTTCAACCGCTGGTACAACGCCAAGGGCCTCATGCAGAGCCCGGACGTGACCGCGTACTGGCAGGACGTCATGGGCGGCTTCGCCAAGAACGAGGACGCGGAGCTTCCGCCGAGCCTCTTCAAGTCCTGCGCCGCCAAGGACGCCACCACTGTGGACCTGGCCTTCACCCGGGTCTCCAGCAAGATCCCAGCCGCGCTGATGCTCCCCTCGTTCTCCATCCACAGCCCGAAGGCGCTGCAGGAGTTCGACGCGAGCAACGTCGCGGGCACCGCCGAGGACATCAAGTACCCGGCGTACGCGACGGAGCACCCGACCGGCACCGGCCCGTTCAAGTTCAAGGCCTGGGACGTCGCGAACAAGACGCTGACCCTGGAGCGCAACGAGGACTACTCGGGCACCAAGGCCAAGCTGAAGACCCTCATCTTCAAGACGATCTCGGATGAGAACGCCCGCAAGCAGGCGCTGCGCTCCGGTGACATCCAGGGCTACGACCTGGTTGGCCCGGCTGACGTCGAGCCGCTGAAGAGCGAGGGCTTCAACATGCTCACGCGCCCGGCGTTCAACGTGCTCTACCTGGCGATGAACCAGAAGGGCAACCCGAAGCTCGCCGACATCCGTGTCCGGCAGGCCATCGCGTACGCCCTGAACCGTCAGCAGCTGGTCACCTCCAAGCTGCCGCCGGGTGCCAAGGTCGCCGACAACTTCATGCCGGACACCGTCGAGGGCTGGAACGGTGACGTCACGAAGTACACCTACGACCCGGCCAAGGCGAAGGCGCTGCTGGCCGAGGCCGGCGCGTCGAACCTGACGCTGAAGTTCCACTACCCGACCGAGGTCACCAGGCCGTACATGCCGAACCCGAAGGACATCTTCGAGTTGCTCTCGGCGGACCTGAAGGCCGTTGGCATCACCGTCGAGGGGATCCCGCTGAAGTGGAGCCCGGACTACCTGAACGCCACCACCTCGGGTAGCAAGCACGACATCCACTTCCTGGGCTGGACCGGCGACTACGGCGACGCCTACAACTTCATCGGCACCTTCTTCGACCGGCCGAAGGACGAGTGGGGCTTCAACAACAAGGCCCTGTTCGACCAGTTCAAGGACGCGGACACCACCGCCGACATCGCGGCCCGGACCGAGAAGTACAAGGCCCTGAACAAGTCCGTGATGGACTTCCTGCCGGGTGTGCCGATCTCGCACTCGCCGCCGGCGATCGTGTTCGGCAAGGACGTGACCGGCGTCAAGGCGAGCCCGCTCACCGACGAGCGGTTCTCCACCGCCGAGTTCAAGTAAGTCCTGATCTGACGCAGCAAGGAACGCGGGCGGGCGCTGTCGCACAGCGCCCGCCCGCAACCCTCCGCACCCCTTCGAGGCCGCCGTGTTCCGGTTCATCGTCAGGCGCCTGCTTCAGCTGATACCCACGCTGTTCGGGCTCTCCCTCCTGCTCTTCATCTGGCTCCGCCGACTTCCCGGCGGCCCCGAGACCGCCATCCTCGGCGAGCGCGGCACCCCCGAGATGCGGGCCGCGATCCGCCGCAACATGGGGCTCGACGAGCCCATCCTGGTGCAGTACGGCCGTTTCGTCCGGCGGATGATCAAGCTCGACCTGGGCACCTCGACCTCCACCAAGCGGGCGGTCACCACGGAGTTCATCGAGCGCTTCCCCGGCACTGTCGAGCTGACCATCACCGCGATGATCATCGCGATCGGCATCGGTATCCCGCTGGGCTACCTGGCCGCCCGCCGTCGCGGCCGTTTCCTGGACCACGCGTCAGTGGGCGGATCACTGATCGGCATCTGCATCCCGGTGTTCTTCCTGGGCTACATGCTCAAGGCGATCTTCTCGGAGAACCTGCACTGGTTCCCGTCCAGCGGCCGACAGGACCCGACGCTCGAGGCGACCCGGGTCACCAACTTCTTCGTCCTCGACGGGTTGATGACCCGCGAGTGGGACGCCGCCGCCGACGCGCTCTGGCATCTCGTGCTGCCCGCCATCGCGCTGGCGAGCATCCCGCTGGCGATCATCGTCCGAATCACCCGGGCGAGCGTGCTGGAGGTGCTCAACGAGGACTTCGTGCGCACCGCCGAGGCGAAGGGCCTGACCGAGCAGACGGTCCGTCGCCGGCACGTCCTGCGCAACGCGATGCTGCCGGTGGCCACCTCGATCGGTCTGCTCGCTGGCGGCCTGCTCTCCGGCGCCGTGCTGACCGAGACCGTCTTCGCCTTCAGTGGCATCGGAGCGTTCGTCGCCGAGGCCATCGGCCAACGCGACTATCCGGTGCTGATGGGCTTCATCCTGATCATCGCGGTGGTGTACGTGCTGGTGAACCTCCTGGTCGATCTCTCCTACAGCTTCATCGACCCGAGGGTGAGGGTGCGATGACACTCAGCCCAGGCAAGAAGCGCGAAAAGATCGACCGGCTCTCCGAACTGGCCGCCCGTGACGACGAGCGGGGCGTCAGCCTCTGGCAGGAGGCGTTCCGTCGGCTGCGCGGCAACCCGGCCGCGATCGTCGGCGCCGTCATCCTGGCGCTCTTCGTGCTGGTCGCGGTGGTCGGCCCGTTCCTCGTGCCGTACGCGGCGACGGACACGATCGGCATCCGGGAGGGGCTGATCAAGCCGGGTGTCATCCCTGGCCCGAACGGCGACCACTGGTTCGGCTACGACCACCAGGGCCGGGACGAGTTCAGTCGGATGATCGTGGGCGCCCGTCAGACCCTGCTGGTCGGCGTGGTCTCCACCCTGATCGGTCTGGCGATCGGCGCGCTGATCGGTGGCATCTCCGGTGCCGCGGCCGGCCTCGGTGGCCGATGGGGGCGGTGGATCGACACCACCCTCATGCGCTTCATCGACATGCTGCTGGCGATGCCGAGCCTGCTGCTGGCGGTGAGCATCGCCGCCCTGCTCGGGGCCAGCCTGACCACTGTCATGATCGCGGTCGGCGTGGTCTCGGTGCCGGTGTTCGCCCGGCTGCTGCGCGGCTCGATGATCTCCCAGGCCAACAGCGACTACGTGCTGGCGGCGACCTCGCTCGGCGTCAAGAAGTCGAAGATCGCCCTGACCCACGTGGTGCCGAACTCGCTCGCCCCGGTGATCGTGCAGGCAACGCTGACCCTGGCCACCGCGATCATCGAGGCCGCGGCGCTCTCCTTCCTCGGCCTCGGCAACCCGGACACCGCCGTACCGGAGTGGGGGGTCATGCTCGCCGACGCGCAGCAGTACCTCGGCATCCGGCCGTCACTGGCGATCTACCCGGCCGTCGCGATCATCATCACCGCGCTCGGCTTCACCCTGCTGGGTGAGGCGATGCGCGAGGCCCTCGACCCGAAGCTGCGGAAGTAGGCCCGCAATGGCACTGCTCGAAGTTGAAGATCTCTCCGTCACGTTCGCCCGGCGCGGCCAGCGGGCCGTGCACGCGGTCGACGGGGTGTCCTTCTCGGTCGACGCCGGTGAGGTGGTCGGCCTGGTCGGCGAGTCCGGCTGTGGCAAGAGCGTCACCTCGCTCGCGATCATGGGTCTGCTGCCCAAGCAGCCCGGCCTCCGGGTCGGCGGCAAGGCCGTCTTCGACGGCACCGACCTGCTCCAGCTCGACGACCGGTCGCGGCGGGACATCCGGGGTCGGGACATCGCGATGATCTTCCAGGACCCGCTCTCCTCCCTGAACCCGGTGATCCCGATCGGGTTGCAGGTGACCGAGGTGCTCACCCGGCACCGGGGGATGAAGGGCGAGGCTGCGGCGAAGGAGGCGGCGGCGCTGCTGGACCGGGTCGGCATCCCCGACCCGAAGCGGCGGCTCAAGGAGTACCCGCACCAGCTCTCCGGTGGGATGCGCCAGCGGGCGCTCATCGCGATGGCGGTGGCCTGCCAGCCTCGGCTGCTGATCGCCGACGAGCCGACCACCGCCCTGGACGTCACCATCCAGGCCCAGATCCTGGAGCTGCTCAAGGAGCTGGTCCGGGACTCCGGAACCGCGCTGCTGATGATCACGCACGATCTCGGCGTGGTGGCCGGCATGGTCGACACCGTCAACGTGCTTTACGGGGGCCGGGTGGTGGAGACGGCCCGCCGTCGTCCGCTGTTCCGCCAGCCGCGTCACCCGTACACAGTGGGTCTGCTCGGCTCGGTGCCGCGCCTGGACGCCGGGCGGGGCGAGAAGCTCAACCCGATTCCCGGTTCGGTCCGCGACCTGCTGCCGTGGCCGGACGGATGCGCCTTCGCCCCGCGCTGCGCCCGCCGGATCGACGAGTGTGTGGGTGAGCCGCCGGAGCTGGTGCACGCGCACGACGGACGGAGCTACCGGTGCGTCAACCCGGAGCCGCTGCCGGGCCTGGTGCCCGCCCCGCGCGAGGAGGAAGCGTGAGCGAGCGTAGCGAGCGAACCATCAGGCACAGCAGCGTGGCGTCTCACGCCGGCGCGGAGCGAAGCGGAGTGCTGGCGTGAGTGACAACGACATCCTCGTCGAGGTGCGCGACCTGAAGGTGCACTTCCCGATCAAGCGGGGGGTGCTCTTCGACCGGGTGGTCGGCCAGGTGAAGGCCGTCGACGGGGTCGACCTGAGCATCGCGCGCGGCAAGACGTACGGCCTGGTGGGTGAGTCCGGCTGCGGCAAGTCCACGTTGGGCAGGGCGTTGCTCCAGCTCACCCCGCCGACCGGCGGTGAGGTCAGCTTCGACGGCGTCGAGCTGACGACGCTGCCCTCCGGCAAGCTGCGCAGCATGCGTCGCCGGATGCAGATGATCTTCCAGGATCCGATGTCCAGCCTCGACCCCCGACAGAACGTCGAGTCGATCCTGACCGAGGGCCTCCAGACCCACGGGATCGGCACCGACCGCACCGACCGTCGACGGATCATCGGCGAGACCCTGGACGCGGTCGGGCTGCCGCGCTGGGCGCTCTCCCGCTACCCGCACGAGTTCTCCGGCGGGCAGCGGCAGCGCATCGGCATCGCCCGCGCGCTGGTGCTCGGGCCGGAGCTGATCGTCGCCGACGAGCCGGTTTCGGCGCTCGACGTGTCGATCCAGGCCCAGGTGGTCAACCTGCTGGACGAGCTCCAGGACAGCCTGGGGCTCACCTACCTGGTGATCGCGCACGACCTCGCTGTGGTCCGGCACATCTCCGACACTGTCGGCGTGATGTATCTGGGCGCGCTGGTGGAGGAGGCGCCGAGCGACCGGCTCTACACCGAGCCGCTGCACCCGTACACCCGGGCGCTGATGTCGGCGGTGCCGGTGCCGGACCCGGACGTGGAGGACCGCCGGGAGCGGATCCTGCTCGCCGGTGACCTGCCGTCGCCGGCCAACCCGCCGACCGGCTGCCGCTTCCACACCCGCTGCCCGTGGGCGCAGCCCACCCGCTGCGCCGACGAGCGACCGGTGCTGCGGGACATCGGCGCCAGCCGGGTGGCCTGCCACTTCGCGGAGCAGATCGCCAGCGGCGAACTGCGCCCGCACGGGGTCAGCGCGCAGATCGTCCGACCCGAGGGCGAGGGGGACGCGCCGAGCGTGGTCTCCGCGCCCACCGAGCCCGGCTCGTACGTCTGAGACTGGACGCGGTGCCGGCGGTCGTCAGCCCTCGGGGCGGTTCAGCAGCCCCACCGCGACGCCGTGCACCGCGTCCAGCCCAGCCGGGTCGGCAAGCGTGACCGACGTGCCGGTCACCGCATACCACTCGTCCGCGTCCTTGTACTGCACCCGCAGGGTCACCTTGCCGTCCGCGTACTCGGTGCGCAGCGTCAGGTCCCCGGTGACGACGCCGACCTCGTCGGTCATCACACCGCCGGGGCCGGGCACGATGTCGGTGGTGCGGCTCTGCGGGCCGGCCGCCCCGCTCGAATCCGCGACCATGCCGGCACCCGGCACGGCAGCGGGAGTCTCGGCGGCGCCGTCCGCGGTCATGCCGGCGGCGGACGGGCCGCTCTCCTCGGCGGCGGTCACGAATCGCTCCCCACTCAACAGCCCTCCAACATGTCGGTCAGGGCGGCCTTCTCGGCGCTGGTCACCGTCAGCTTCCAGTAGTGCTTGACCGTCACCCAGTCCTGGGCGTATTTGCACCAGTAAGACCGGTCTGCCGGTTTCCACTGCGACGGGTCCTGGTCACCCTTTGCCCGGTTGGACGAGGCGGAAACCGCGAAAAGCTGCGGACGGGTGGTGTCGTTGGCGAAATCGCCGCGCTTCGCGTTGTCCCACTCGTCAGCGCCCGAGCGCCACGCGTTGGCCAACGGCACCATGTGGTCGATGTCCACGTCGGAGGGATCCGAGAAGCTGCGACCGTCGTACACGCTCTCCCAGCGCCCACCGACCACGTTGCAGCCCGAGAGCTTCACATCCTTGCCGTCGCGCTGGAGGATGCTGTCCCGGATATCGCAGTTCTTGCCGGTGTCCCGCCAATGCGGGAAACGCTCCCGGCTGTAGCCCTTCATCGAGCCGGCGGTAGCGACGGTCAGCTGACTCAGCTGCTCAGCGGCGTTGCCGCCGTCGCTCGACGGCGGTGTGGTCGGTTCATCCTGCGGGACGCAACCGGCCACGCCGAGCGCCAGCGCCGCGGTGAGCACGGCCACCGCCGCTCGCGGTCCTGATCTGGTACGCACAGACGACACCTCTCCAGCTTGGGGGCTCCCGGCGATTGCGCACAGTACCCGGGCACGGTTTCGGCGTTTCGTGGCGTCTCCCACATGATGCAAGGCAGATTGGTGGGATGACCGCACCCGTACCGGCGACCGCCCTCCGGATGGGCACCACCGCCGGCCGGGGCACGCTGCTCGCCGCCGTACTCGCCTCTGGAATGGTCTTCCTCGACAGCACCGTCGTCAACGTGGCACTGCCGAAACTTGGGCAGGACCTCGGCGCGAACGTGGCCGATCTCCAGTGGACCATCAACGGCTACCTGCTGATGCTGGCGGCGTTCGTGCTGCTCGGCGGCGCGCTGGGCGACCGCTTCGGCCGGCGACGCATATTCCTCATCGGCGTGGTCTGGTTCACCGCCGCCTCCGTGCTCTGTGGGCTGGCCCAGGACACCGGCATGCTGATCGCCGCCCGGTTCCTCCAGGGCGCCGGTGGCGCGCTGCTCACGCCCGGGTCGCTGTCGGTGCTCCAGGCGAGCTTCCATCCCGACGACCGGGGTCGGGCGATCGGTGCCTGGGCCGGGCTGTCCGGGGTCTCCACCGCGCTGGGGCCGTTCATCGGGGGCTGGCTGATCGACGCGCTCTCCTGGCGCTGGATCTTCTTCCTCAACCTGCCGATCGCCGTGCTCGTGCTGCTGGCCGCCCTGCGCTGGGTGCCGGAGAGCCGGGACGAGAGTGCCTCCCGCACCGAGGAGCGGGGTCGGACCCGACGACGGTTCGACGTCGCCGGAGCCCTTCTCGGAGCGCTCGCGCTCGCAGGCGTCACCTACGCCCTGATCGACGCGCCGGCCCGCGGGTTCGACTCCGCCGAGGTGCTGATCGCCGCCCTGGTCGGGGTGCTCTCCGCAGTGGCCTTCGTCCTGCTGGAACGGCGGCGTGGCGACACCGCGATGCTGCCCACCGGCCTGTTCAGCAGCCGACTCTTCTCGGTGCTGAACATCTTCACCGTCATCGTCTACGCGGCGCTCGGCGGCTTCACCTTCTTCTTCGCCGTCTACCTTCAGAACGTGGTCGGCTGGTCGGCCTTCCGCACCGGCATCGCGTTGCTGCCGATGACCCTGCTGCTGCTGGTCGGCTCCGCGCGCGCCGGTGCGCTGTCCGCCCGGATCGGCCCACGACTGCCGCTGGCCATCGGACCGGTGGTCGCCGCGGTCGGCCTGCTGCTGCTGCGCGGCGTCGGACCGGGCGCGTCGTACTGGCGGGACGTGCTGCCCGGGGTGCTGCTCTTCGGCATCGGGCTGACCCTGGTGGTGGCACCGCTCACCGCGTCGGTGCTGGCCGCCGTGCAGGACCGGTTCTCCGGGGTGGCCAGCGGGTTCAACAACGCCGCATCCCGCGCCGGCGGCCTGCTCGCGGTGGCGGCGCTACCGCTGCTGGTCGGGCTCTCCGGCGGCGGGTACGAGCAGAAGGCCGAGCTGACCGACGCGTTCCGGGGCGCGATGGAATGGTGTGCGGGGCTGCTCGTGGCCGGCGCGCTGCTGGCCCTCGTGCTGGTCCACCGACCGCCCCGGAAAGCCCCGCCGTCCCAGCCCTGCCACTCAATGCCCGCCGCGACACCCCCGAAGTAGGAAGCCACTTCGGGGGTGTCGCGCGCCTAGGTCAGCGGCGGGCGCGGTTGACGGCGCTGGTGACCGCCTTGATCGACGCGGTGACGATGTTGGCGTCGGTGCCGACACCCCAGACCGTCGTGCCGTCCACCTCACACTCCACGTACGCGGCGGCCTGCGCGTCACCACCGGAGGAGAGCGCGTGCTCGTGGTAGTCGAGCACCCGTACGCCCACCCCGACCGACTGGAGCGCGTTGACGTACGCGTCGATCGGGCCGTTGCCGACCGCGGCGAGCGAGCGCTGCTCGCCGCCCACACCGACCTGGGCCTCGATCTCGACCTTGCCGTCCACCGTGCCGATCGTGTAGCCGGCCAGCCGAACCGCCGGGTCGGGCTGGTGGTCGAGCAGGTAGTGCGTCGCGAAGATCTCCCACATGGCGGCCGGGTCGACCTCGCCGCCGTCGTGGTCGGTGACCTGCTGCACCACCCCGGAGAACTCGATCTGGAGCCGGCGCGGCAGGTCCAGTTGGTGCTCGCTCTTCATGATGTACGCGACGCCGCCCTTGCCGGACTGCGAGTTGACCCGGATGACCGCCTCGTAGGTGCGGCCCAGGTCCTTCGGGTCGATCGGCAGGTACGGCACCGCCCAGGTGTGCTCGTCCACCGGCACACCGGCCGCCTTCGCGTCGGCGGCGAGGGCGTCGAAGCCCTTCTTGATCGCGTCCTGGTGGGAACCGGAGAAGGCGGTGTAGACCAGGTCGCCCGCGTACGGGTGGCGCTCGTGCACCGGCAGTTGGTTGCAGTATTCAACCGCTCGCCGCACCTCGTCGATGTTCGAGAAGTCGATCATCGGGTCGATGCCCTGGGAGAAGATGTTGAGCCCCAGGGTCACCAGGTCGACGTTGCCGGTGCGCTCACCGTTGCCGAACAGGCAGCCCTCGATGCGGTCCGCGCCGGCGAGCAGGCCCAGCTCGGCGGCGGCCACACCGGTGCCCCGGTCGTTGTGCGGGTGCAGGCTCAACACCACGCTGTCCCGGCGCGGCAGGTGCCTGTGCATCCACTCGATCGAGTCGGCGTACACGTTGGGGGTGGCCATCTCGACGGTGGCCGGCAGGTTGATGATCAGCGGTCGGTCCGGGGTCGGGTCGATCACGTCGATCACCCGGGAGCAGACTTCCAGCGCGTACTCCAGCTCGGTGCCCGTGTACGACTCCGGCGAGTACTCGTAGAAGATCTCCGTGTCCGGGGTGTGGATCTCGGCGTACTTCTGGCAGAGCCGCGCCCCGGTGGTGGCGATGTCGGCGATGCCGTCCCTGTCCAGGCCGAAGACCACCCGCCGCTGGAGGGTGGAGGTCGAGTTGTAGAAGTGCACGATGGCCCGCTTCGCGCCGCGCAGCGACTCGAACGTCCGGTCGATCAGGTGCTCCCGGCACTGCGTGAGCACCTGGATGGTGACGTCGTCCGGGATCATGTCGTCTTCGATGAGCTGCCGGACGAAGTCGAAGTCGGTCTGGCTGGCCGACGGGAAACCGACTTCGATCTCCTTGTAGCCCATCTGCACCAGCAGCTGGAACATCCGGCGCTTGCGCTCGGGCGACATCGGGTCGATCAGTGCCTGGTTGCCGTCGCGGAGATCCACGGCGCACCAGCGGGGGGCGGCCTCGACGGTGCGGGTGGGCCAGGTGCGGTCCGGGAGTTCGACCCGGAACTGCTCCCCGTACGGCTGGTAGCGGTGGTACGGCATCCGGCTCGGGCGTTGCCGGGCGATCGGATCGGTTTCAGCGTCGGTGACAGGTTGAGCCATCTCGGAGTGCTCCCTGGAACATGTGGCGTCAGCAGATCGGAAGGTGTCGGCGAGATGCCGGGCGACGGTGCGCGGCGGTGCCGAGAAGAAAATCGGATGTGCTGGACGGCGCGATGCAACTCCGCGACGAGGTGCCGGCCGGTCAGGCCTCGTCGCGGCGGCTAAGGAGGAGCAGCGCCTGCCACATGACCAAGTCACCCTACGTGATGGAACGGTGGGTGGAAAGACAGGTCCGGACTATGGGACCGGGGTCATGGCCGGCGCTGCGGCCTCGGCGCCCAGCCGCGGCGTGCGTCCGGCCCAGGCCACCGCAGGCACGATCACCAGCCCGACCAGCACGAAGATCGCTGCCGTCGGTAACCAACCCCACCCGCCGGTGGTCACGCCGAGCGCGGTCAGTCCGGCCGGCGCGATCAGGTACTGCACCTGCACGCCGAGTTCGAGCGCCCCCACGTACGCGCCGCGCTGGTTGGCCGGTGGCAGGGTGGCGGTGAGCCCCCAGGTGCCGGCCGACTCGATCAGCTCGGCCAGGATGAGTACCGTCGCCGCGGTCACCAGCACCACGATGGTGAGCCAGCCCCGGGTGAACCCGGAAATCGGCAGGACCAGACAGAACAGGGCGATCAGCAGTCCACCCCGACGGGAGGCCCGGGCCGCGCCCGCCGCAGTGTCCGCGCCCCGGCTCACACGTACCTGGAGCAGCACGACCAGGACCGTATTGAGCAGCACCAGAGCGGCGATGACCGTCTTCGGGGCGTCGGTGTGGGTGAGGATCCAGAGCGGCATGACCGTCAGGTAGAGCGCCTGGTGTGCGGTGAGCAGCCCGGAGAGCAGGGACACCGTCATGAACGGGCGGTCCCGCAGCACGGCGAGCCGACTCGTCGGCTCCACCGACCTCCGCACCTGCGGCAGTCGAGGCAGTCGGCGCACGAAGAGAGCCGTCACCAGGAAGACCGTCGAGATGAACCAGACCATCCCGCGGTACGCCTCGATCGTGTCCACCGCCAGCACCAGGCCGCTGATCACCGCGCCGAGCCCGAAGCCGACGTTCAGCGACGAGCGCTGGTACGCCATCGCCGTGACCCGTTCGGCCGGCGCGAGCGCGTTGATCGAGTAGACCTGCCGGGCCACGCCGACAGCGCCGTCCACGGCTGCCAGCGCCACCACCACGGCGAGAAACCCCGCGAAGCCACCCACGAAGGGGTAGGTCGCGAACAGCGCCGCGTTCAGCACCAGCCCCACCACCCAGACCCGCTGCGGTCCGTACCGGTCGGTGAGCCCACCCAGCGACACCGTGCCCAGCAGCGTCACCCCCGCGGCGATGGAGAGCCCCAACCCCACCTGGGCGGCGCTGAGCCCGAGCGCCCGGGTGAAGAAGACGGCGCTGCCGGCGTGGAACAGGCCGCTCCCGACGGCGTAGACCATGGCCTGCACGGCCAGGGCGCGGGTCAGCCCGGCTGGCGGTACGACGTCTCGAACGGCGGTACGGATGGTTTCTCTGGTCCCCATGTCCGGGGAGTGAAGCGGGTCCCATGACCTCGGTCGAATCTTTTAGGCTGGACCGAATCCTGCTCCTGGGGGGCGTGTGTCCGAGTTGCGGTTCAGCCTGGCCGACGTGGCGGGAGTGCGGCTCGCCGTGTCACCGGTCAACGAGACGGTCATGAGCATGTGGGCGCTGGCCAACCCGGTCCGCTACGCGGTGCACCTGCCCTGGATCGACCGGGCCCGGGTGACGTTGCATCGTCCCGAAGTGGCCGACCGGGTCCGGCCTCTGGTGGGGTTGGTCGTGCCGGGTCGCTGGCTGCCCGACTTCCTCACCCCGGCGGCCCGACCGAACGTGGAGCTGGCCGAGCAGCTCGACCAGATCGCCGCGACGCCGCCGGCCGTGGTGGTCCAGGACCTGCTGGCGACCACCTGGCAGAAGCCGCTGAGCCCGTTCGGGCGGGCGCTGCTCGCCGACCCCGGCGGGCTGCTGCCGCAGGTCGTCGACGCGGTGCGGGTCTGGTACGACGAGGCGATCGCCCCGGACTGGCCGCGGATGCGGGCGCTGCTCGACGCCGACGTGGCGTATCGGGCCGCCCAGCTCGCCGAGAGCGGCGCCGGCCGGTTCTTCGAGCATCTCCACCCGAGCCTGCGCTGGCACGGCGACCGGGTGATCAGCGACGACACGTTCGAGCGGGACTTCGACCTCCGCGGTCGTGGGCTGGCGCTGAACCCGACGGTGTTCACCGAGCAGCACGTGCTGTGGAACCTGCTCGAGGATTCGCTGCCGGCCGGCGCGTACCCGGTCCGTGCCGTCGGGACGCTCTGGGAGGCGACCGCGCCGCCGCCCGGCGACCCGCTGGCACGGGTGATCGGGCCGGGCCGGACCACGCTGCTGTGCCTGCTCGAGACGGCGCTGACCACCACCGACCTGGCCCGACTCACCGGGATGTCCGCCGGAAACGTCTCCCAGCACCTGGCCGCGTTGCACGGCGCCGGCCTGGTGTCCCGGTTCCGCGAGGGCCGGCACGTGCGCTATCGCAACACCGATGCCGCGGCGGTCCTGCTCCGGGCCAGCCGGGGCGAGTGAGCCCGGCGCCCGATCAACGCAGCAGCAGCTCGGCGACCGGGTGGCGGTGCCGCAGGCCGGTCTCCCGGGCGTGCAGGTCGGCCGGGAGGTCGAACGGGTTGCCGAGTCGTCCGACGGCGGCGACCACCAACGGGCGGACATCGCCGGGCAGGTCGAGTTCGGTGGCGAGGCCGGCCCGGTCGAACCGGGTGAGCTGGTGTACGTGCAGGCCGAGCGCTGTGGCCTGCACTGTCAGGTGGGCGATCGCCTGCCCCAGGTCGTACGCCGCCTGCTCGGTGTTCAGGCCGGTGTGGGCGCCGACCACCAGGGTCGCGGCGTGCCGGATCCAGATCTGGTCGTCGCCCGGGAGGCTGATCAGGATCCGCTTCCAGGTCTCGTCGTCGCGGTGGCCGAGGGCGAACCGCCAGGGCTGCCCGTTCTCCGCCGACGGGGCCCAGCGCGCGGCCTCAAGCAGCGAGGCGGACTCCTCCGGGGTCAGCTCGGCGCTCGGGTCGAAGGCTCGTGGACTCCAGCGGTAGGCGAGCAGCGGGGTGAGATCGGCCATACACCGAATCGTCCCGTATGGGTGATTCGCCCATCAGGATGGGGTGGCTGAATGTGGGCAAGAGCACCCGTAACGGGACGAAGATCAAGGCGTTCCCGGGCCCGGGCTCTCCGGCGGGTCCGGGGTCGGCGGCGCGGCGGTGTCGAGCGGCTCCCGGTCGATCACCACCGGGCCGGCCAGCTGCACGGTGGCCGGTGCCGGGCCGGGTGCGGCGGCCAGCCTCAGCGTCCCGGCCCCGGTCTGGACGCCGGTGGGTGTGCCGTCCTGGTCGTAGCAGTAGATGCCCACATCCAGCGGGGCGTTCAGCGACGCCGAGGTGGAATCCACCGAGTAGCAGGTGCCGGTGAGGCCGTCGGGCGTCCTGGCTGGGGCAACGGCCAGGGGCGCGCGTCGGTCGGTGAGCACGTCCAGCCAGTCGGTGAGCAGGTGCTGGACCCGGGGGTCCGACCGGCGTGGAACCGCGTCGTCGCGATCACCCAGGCGTACGCAACTCGCCGACTCGGCCCGACCGGCCGACGGCAGGGCGCACTGGAACAGCCCGTCGGCCGTGCTGGCCATCGAGACGTCGGCGGTGCCGCCCAGGGCGCCACCCGGCACGTCCACCCGCCAGCTGCCGTCGTTCGCGCTGGTGAACACGATGGTGCGATCCGATTGACCCGTCTGGCTGTAAACGTACTGGGCCACCAGGTGACGGTCCTGAGCCGCCGCGGCCAGCGCGGCCAGCTCGTCCCGTGCGGCGTCCACCTCGACCGGCCCCGGGTCGGCTGGCGGCGGAGGCGGAGGCTGCTCGCTGGTGCAGGCGACCAGGAAAGCTGGCAGGGCGAGGACGAGCGGCCCGATCACGCGGCCGGCCGAGCGGATGAGGACGGGCACCGGCCCATTCTGGTGGGTGCGGGCGGTTGGCGGGTGCCGGCGCGTACCTGGCCCGTCCCGGCGTGTCGGGCGGGGCGGCCCGGCGTACCCATCCGACCTGGTGGGACCGCCCCGGCCGGTCCCGGCCGGGCCGGATGGTGGGATCACCTGACCCGGCTTCGTTATCCGCCGGATACCCTCATGAGGTCTGACACGCGCCGCCGGCCCCGGTTCCGGCGGCGTCGGCACGCTCAGGGTCGCTGGGAGGGAGTGCACCGTCGTGGCACTCGTGGTGCAGAAGTACGGCGGGTCCTCCGTCGCCAACGCCGAGCGGATCAAGCGGGTGGCCGAGCGCATCGTCGCCGCCCGCAAGGCCGGCGACGACGTGGTGGTGGTGGTCTCCGCGATGGGTGACACCACCGACGAGCTGCTCGACCTGGCCAACCAGGTCAGCCCGCTGCCGCCGGGCCGCGAGCTGGACATGCTGCTCACCGCCGGGGAGCGGATCTCCATGGCCCTGCTGGCCATGGCCATCCACAACCTGGGGTACGAAGCCCGCTCGTTCACCGGTTCGCAGGCCGGCGTGATCACCACCTCGGTGCACGGCCGCGCCCGGATCATCGACGTCACCCCCGGGCGGCTCAAGGGAGCCCTCGACGAGGGTTCGGTGGTCATCGTGGCCGGCTTCCAGGGCGTCTCGCAGGACACCAAGGACGTCACCACGCTGGGTCGCGGTGGTTCGGACACCACCGCCGTGGCGCTCGCCGCCGCCCTGCACGCCGACGTCTGCGAGATCTACACCGACGTGGACGGCATCTTCACCGCCGACCCTCGGATCGTGCCCAACGCCCGACACATCCAGCACATCACCTACGAGGAGATGTTGGAGCTGGCCGCGTGCGGCGCGAAGGTGCTGCACCTGCGTAGCGTGGAGTACGCCCGGCGGGCGGGGTTGCCGATCCACGTCCGTTCGTCATACTCGACCAACACCGGCACGATGGTCACCGGATCGATGGAGGACCTTTCCGTGGAGCAGGCACTGATCACCGGGGTCGCGCACGACCGCAGCGAGGCCAAGATCACGATCGTCGGGGTGCCCGACGAGCCGGGTGCCGCCGCGCGGATCTTCGACACCGTCGCCGGCGCCGAGATCAACATCGACATGATCGTGCAGAACGTCTCCACCGAGGGCACCGGCCGGACGGACATCTCGTTCACCCTGCCCAAGGCCGACGGCCCCACCGCGATGGCCGCGCTCAGCAAGATCCAGGAGCCGGTCAAGTTCAAGGGCCTGCTCTACGACGACCACGTCGGCAAGGTCTCGCTGATCGGCGCGGGCATGCGCTCGCACCCCGGGGTGGCCGCCGGCTTCTTCGCCGCCCTCGGCGCGGCCGGGGTCAACATCGAGATGATCTCCACCTCCGAGATCCGGGTCTCCGTGGTCTGCCGGGACACCGACCTCGACGCCGCCGTCCGCGCCATCCACGACGCGTTCGAGCTGGGCGGCGACACCGAAGCCGTGGTCTACGCGGGGACGGGTAGGTAGCGCCGATGACGGCGCTGCCCACCCTCGCCGTGGTCGGAGCGACAGGTGCCGTCGGCACGGTGATGTGTGAGCTGCTCACCGGGCGACGCAACGTCTGGGGCGAGATCCGGCTGCTCGCCTCCGAGCGCTCCGTCGGCCGCCGGGTGCGCTGCCGGGGCGAGGAACTCGTCGTCCAGGCGCTGACCCCCGAAGCGTTCGACGGGGTCCAGGTGGCCATGTTCGACGTGCCCGACGAGGTCTCCGCCGAGTGGGCACCGATCGCCGTCGCCCGCGGCGCGATCGCTGTCGACAACTCCGGCGCGTTCCGGATGGACCGCGACGTCCCGCTGGTCGTTCCGGAGATCAACCCCGAGCAGGTCCGCAACCGGCCCCGGGGCATCATCGCCAACGCCAACTGCACCACCCTCGCGATGATCGTCGCCGTCGCGCCGCTGCACCGCGAGTACGGCCTCCGCGAGCTGGTGCTCGCCTCCTACCAGGCGGTCTCCGGAGCCGGTCAGTCCGGCGTCGACATCCTGCACGACCAACTCACCAAGGTCGCCGGCGACCGGGCGCTCGGCTCGCGCACCGGCGACGTACGCCAGGCGGTCGGCGACGACCTGGGCCCATTCCCGGCACCCATGGCGCTCAACGTGGTCCCGTGGGCCGGCTCCCCGGCGGACAGCGGCTGGTCATCGGAAGAGATGAAGATCCGCAACGAGTCGCGGAAGATCCTCGGCCTCCCCGACCTCAAGGTCTCCGCCACCTGCGTCCGGGTGCCGGTGGTCACCGCCCACTCGGTAGCGGTGCACGCGGTCTTCGCCACCGAGGTCGACGCCGAGGGTGCCCGCGAGGCACTGCGCAACGCACCGGGGGTGATCCTGGTCGACGACCCCGCGGCCGGGGAGTTCCCGATGCCGATCGACGCCGTCGGCACCGACCCGTCCTGGGTCGGCCGGATCCGCCGCGCCCTGGACGACCCCCGCGCCCTCGACTTCTTCGTCACCGGCGACAACCTCCGCAAGGGCGCGGCCCTCAACACGGCCCAGATCGCCGAACTCCTAGCCAAAGAACTCCGCACCCCCTAACGCTCCCTGCCTCCCTGCCCCGCCGTGCTGGCTCCCTGCGCCGGTCCTGCGCCGGTCCTGCGCCGGTCCTGCGCCGGTCCTGCGCCGGTCCTGCACCGCGGCGCGGTTGCCCCCTCCCGCGGCCCTGCCCTCTGACCCGCGTCGATCCGCGGCCCTGCCCTCTGGCGTTCACCC
>NZ_JBEZEH010000139.1:0-19254 GCF_040648775.1 Micromonospora sp. NPDC049089 | reverse complement strand
CTTCACCCCCGACCCGGCGGTGCTGCTGCCCCTGGTCCATCCGGCCCTGCGGGCACCGCTACCCGAGCCCGCCCGCCCCCACCCCACCCCACCCCACACCCACCCGCGCCCGCGCCCGCGCCCGCGCCCGCGCCCGCGCCCAACATCCGCGCAACTTCGCGGATGTTGCTGCCTCCGACGCGGGAGAGGCAGCAACATCCCTGATATTGCGCGGATCTTGACCACGGCCACCTAGCCGATCGGTCGGGAGTGTGGTTCTGGGGTGCCCGCGCCTCACACCCGGGCCTCACACCCGCACCCCCATCAAGATCGCGCTCCAACCAGGATGTAGTGGCCTCATCGCTCGCCGACACCACTACTTCCTGGTTGCAGCACGATCTTGCGGGCTCGGACCAGGGATCCGCGGGCGTCCTGAGACAGCACAGCAGGATGCAACTGCGGGCCTGGGCACCGAGCAACCCACACTTTTGCTGCTTATTTCGGGGTTTCGTGCTGGCAAATGCGGGCGTTAGGGTGAGCCTGTGACGACGTACCGGATCGGGGAGGCGGCCGACCTGCTCGGCGTCAGCGCCGACACCATTCGCCGCTGGGTGGACGCCGGGCGCCTGACGGCCGGGCGCGACGAGCACGGCCACCGGGTCGTCGACGGCGTCGACCTGGCGTCGTTCGCTCGCGCCCAAGCCAACGACCCGGATGCGGGCGCCGAGTTCTCCTCGGCCCGCAACCGGTTGCGCGGCATCGTCGTCGACGTCCGTAAGGACACGGTGATGGCCCAGGTCGACATCCAGGCGGGCCCGTTCCGGGTCGTGTCACTGATGAGCCGGGAGGCCGTCGACGAGCTCGACCTGCGGGTCGGTTCGGTGGCCGTTGCGGTGATCAAGTCGACCACTGTCGTGGTGGAGCGGGCCGCACCCGCCCCGGCGCGCGGACGGTCGGCCAGATGAACGCGGCGACGGTCGCGCGGACGAACGCGGGAACGATCGGCCGGATGAACGCGCGGGCGGTCGCCCAGACGAAGGTGCAGATGGGTGCACCGATGCACGCGCGCACGGTTGCCCGGAGCAGGCGTACGGCGGTGGCTGTCCTGGTGGCGGGCCTGGCGCTGACCGGCTGCGGCGCGGGCGACGGCCGGGCAAACGGCAGCGGTGCTGGCGGGCGGGTGACCGGCTCGGTGACCGTGTTCGCGGCCGCCTCGCTGACCGAGTCGTTCACCCGCATCGGGAAGGACTTCGAGGCCGCCTACCCGGGCAGCCGGGTGACCCTCAACGTCGCCGGCAGTTCCGCCCTGGCCAACCAGATCACCCAGGGCGCGCCGGCGGACGTGTTCGCCTCCGCCGCCGCGACGAACATGAGCACTGTCGTCGAGGCCGGCGACGCCGATGGCACGCCGAGCGTCTTCGCCCGCAACCAGTTGGTGATCGCGGTGCCGCGGGGCAACCCGAAGGCAGTGGCCGGCCTGGCCGACCTGAGCCGCCCGGGTGTGAAGGTGGCGCTCTGCGCCAGTCAGGTGCCGTGCGGCGCGGCGGCCCGCACCGCCCTGGACGCGGCCGGCGTCGCGCTGACGCCGGTCACCCTCGAACAGGACGTCAAGGGTGCGCTCGCCAAGGTGAAGCTCGGCGAGGTCGACGCGGCACTGGTCTACCGTACGGACACGCGGGCGGCGAGCGACGACGTGACAGGCGTGGAGTTTCCCGAGTCGGCGCGGGCGGTCAACGACTACCCGATCGTCGCGTTGAAGGACGCGCCGAATCCGAACGGCGCACGGGCTTTCGTCGCGTACGTCCGCTCGGCGCCGGCGCAGGCGGTCCTCGCCGACGCGGGGTTCCAGGCCCCGTGAGGCAGATCCACGAGCACAACGCACCGAGCGGCCGCCCGGCGACGGCTCGACGGCGGGGTCGGGTGCCGGCGGCGCTGCTGATCCCCGCCGGGCTGGGGTTGCTGTTCCTCGTCCTGCCGTTGGCGGGGCTGCTGATCCGGGCACCGTGGACGACCCTGCCGGAGCGGCTCGCCGCGCCGGGCGCGTTGACCGCCCTGCGGCTGTCGGTGCAGACCGCCACCCTGGCCACCGCGCTCTGTCTGCTGCTCGGGGTGCCGCTCGCCTGGGTGCTGGCCCGGGTCGAGTTCCCCGGCCGTCGGCTGGTACGCGCGCTGGTCACCGTGCCGCTGGTGCTGCCGCCGGTGGTCGGCGGGGTGGCGCTGTTGCTGGTCTTCGGCCGACGCGGCCTGCTCGGTGGCTGGCTCGACAGCACGTTCGGCATCACCCTGCCCTTCACGACCACGGGTGTCGTGCTGGCCGAGGCGTTCGTCGCCATGCCGTTCCTGGTGATCGCCGTGGAGGGTGCGCTGCGTGCCGCCGACCACCGCTTCGAGGAGGCAGCGGCGACGTTGGGCGCCAGCCGCTGGACCACCTTCACCCACGTCACGCTGCCGCTGGTGGCGCCCGGCCTGGCCGCCGGGGCGGTGCTCTGCTGGGCCCGGGCGCTCGGAGAGTTCGGTGCCACCATCACCTTCGCCGGCAACTACCCCGGTCGGACACAGACCATGCCGCTCGCCGTCTACCTGGCGTTGGAGACGGACCTGGAGTCCGCGATCGTGCTCAGCCTGGTGCTGCTCGTCGTGTCGGTGGGCATCCTGGTGGCGTTGCGGGACCGCTGGATGACCACCGCATGAGCGACCGACTTCTCGACGCGAGGCTCGTCGTCGACCGGGGCGTCTTCCGGCTCGACGTGCCGCTGCGGGTTGCCCCGGGCGAGGTGGTGGCGTTGCTCGGCCCGAACGGCGCCGGGAAGACCACCGCGCTGCGGGCGCTGGCCGGGCTGCATCCCCTCACCGACGGGCACGTCACCCTCGACGACGTCGACCTGGACCGCCCGGCGACCGGGGGCTGGGTGCCCACCGAACGCCGGTCGATCGGCGTGGTCTTCCAGGACTACCTGCTGTTTCCGCACCTCAGCGCCTTGGACAATGTGGCCTTCGGACCGCGCCGGCACGGCGTCGAGCGGCGGGCCGCCCGCGCCACGGCCCGGGAGTGGCTGGGCCGGGTGGGGCTGGAGGCGCAGGCGCAGCGCAAGCCGCGGCAGCTCTCCGGCGGTCAGGCGCAGCGGGTGGCGCTGGCCCGCGCGCTGGCCGTGGCACCGTCGCTGCTGCTGTTGGACGAGCCGCTCGCCGCGCTGGACGCCCGTACCCGGCTGGACACCCGCGCGGAGCTGCACCGGCACCTGTCGGCGCACGCGGGCGCGACGGTGCTGGTCACCCACGACCCGCTGGACGCGTTGGCGTTGGCCGACCGACTGGTCATCGTCGAGGGTGGCCGTGTGGTGCAGGAGGGCGACGGGCCGAGCGTGACCGCCCGCCCGCGCACCGACTACGTCGCCCGGCTGGTCGGGCTGAACCTGTACCGGGGCCGTGCCGACGGGCACGGGGTGCGGGTGTCGCCGGAGCTGACCCTCACCGTCGCCGACCGGTTGGACGGCGAAGCGTTCGTGGCGTTTCGCCCGGCCGCTGTGGCTCTGCACCCGGCCCGGCCGGACGGCAGCCCACGGAACACCTGGGCGGGCACAGTGGCCGGCGTCCAGCGCCACGGTGACAACGTGCGGGTGCAACTGGACGGACCGATCGGGGTGGCCGCCGACGTCACGCCGGCCGCCGCCGCCCAGTTACGGCTGATCCCCGGCCAGCGGGTCTGGGTGGCGGTCAAGGCGACCGAGACCCACGCGTACCCGGCCACCGGCTGACCCGACGCCGGCCACAGCGTCACCGGGGTGGACCCGACCGGCGCGTCCGGCGCCGCCGCCCGTGCCACGCCGACCGCCGGCCCGCGCGGACGCCGATCGGCTTGCCCCGCCAACGCGGGACCCGTCAGCCGGCACGACACCGCCGCACACCCGGCGCGGCACCCGCCAAGCGGGTGCGGCCAACGCGGCGCGGGCAGGGACGCTGGTCAGCCGGCGAGCAGGTCGGCATGCGCGGCGCGCAGCCGGGCCAACGTCGGGTCGCTGCCCGGGACGACGCGGCTGTCCAGCTCGGCCCACGCCTCGGCCAGCGCCGCACGGACCGCGCCCAGCTCGGCGGCGTGCCGCTGTGCGCTGCGTCGGTGCTGCTCCTCAAGGCGGCGGGCCCAGCCGGCGGTGACCGTCGCGAGCCGGTCGGCGTCGGCACGGGCCTGGGCGGCACTGCGGGCGGCTGCGGCGGGGACGATCGCGGCGACCGGGCGGGGATCGCCGTCGCGGGTGACGACGGTGACCGCGTCGGTCAGCTCGGCCAGCGCGACGAGCTGGCTGAACCGGGTGCGCGCCTCACGCAGCGGCACGGAACGCGGCGGGTCGGAATGAGGGGTGAGCGCGGGGACGGCCATGGATGCATGGTGCCGCGCGGGTATGACAACTATTCGCGGTCGTCAGTGGACGGTGCGTAAAAGTCGGTCCACTCGTCCGCCAGCACCGACCAGATTTCAATGTCGATCCGACCGCGCGGTCCCGGGATGACCTGGCGCAACGTGCCGTCGAGGCGCAGGCCGAGCCGGTCGGCGAGGGCCTTGCTGCGGGTGTTGTCGGCGTTGGTACGCCACTCCACCCGTTGGATGCCGCGCTCGCGCACCGCCCAGTCGACGATCCGGCGCACCGCCGGGGCGACCAGGCCCCTGCCCTGCGCCGCCGGCTCCACCCAGCAACCGACCTCGCAGACGCCCCGGGCCACGTCGAACGACACGAACATGACCCCACCGACGAGCGTGCCCCGCCACCACAGCCCCCAGATGCCGCCGCTGTCGCTGGCCCAGAGGTCGGCGTACCGCTGCAACACCGCGCGGGCCGACGGCAGGTCGGTGGCGACGAAGGACGGCGAGACCCAGGGTCGGATGTGCTCGCGGGCCCGGTCGAGGTGGGCGAGGAACTCCTCGGCCCGCCACGGGTTCAGCGGGCGCAGCTCGACATCCTCGGTCAACGGCAGGGCGAACACCGGGCCTCCACTCAGTACGCTTCTCACGTCGGTAGCAGGCTCGCACAGCCACCCTGGCCGAAGCACGACCACCCTCCGCGCTCACCCCGGCGATGCGTCCGCAGCGCTCACCCCGGCAGGTGCGTCCGGAGCGCTCACCCCGGCAGGAACGTCCGGAGCGCGGCGAACTGGTCCACGGTCAGGTAGGAGGGGTTGGCGGCCTGCGGCTGACGGAACACCTCCAGGGCGGCGAGCCGGTCGTCGGCACGCAACAGCAGCCGGGAGATGCGGTCCTGTTCGGCGAGGATGGGCAGATCCAGCGGCACCGACCACGGCTGCCCCGGTGCGCCTGGCTCGGCCGCCCCGGTGACCTGCCCGACGCCCCACACCCCGTACGGCAGTCGGCCCCGGCTGCCGCTGGCCCAGAAGACCACCGGCTGCCCGGCGCACATCAACCGCGCCCGGTAGCCGGGACGCACGCACCAGCTCGTCACCAGTGACTTCCGGGCGAACCGGGCGGCGAGGTCGACCAGGTCCGCGTTGCCCTTGATCAGCCAGGCGCCCAGGTCGTCGAGGCGTACCCGTGGCTCGGTCATCCGCCTATCCTGCCCGGCCGCCGGCCGTCCCAATCAAATGATCATGTGGGTCCAGTAGCTGAGCCACAGCACGAACAGCGCGCCCTGCACCACCGCGAGCGTCGCGGTCAGCCACACGTCCACGCTGGTACGGCGGGCCCAGCGGGCCAGCACCAGCGCCACCGGGAAGGCGGCGAGCAGATAGCGCAGCAGGCTCTTGTACACCGGCGGGCCCATCGACAGCGGCACCAGCACCATGAGGACGCCGTACACCAGGTAGGCCAGCTCCCGGCGGCGGAAACCGACGACCAGCACCGCGAGGGCGGCCACGGCGAACCACACCCGAGCGGCGTCGCGCGGCTCCCCGGTCAACCCGTCGAGCAGCACCGGGACGGGGTTCTGCACCTCGATTCCCCATCCGGTCTCCTGGGCGTGCTGGTAGGCGAGCCAGTCCCCGCCCCGCCACCGGCAGTACGCCATGAAGGTGAACCATCCGGCGGGTAACAGCAGCAACGGCCAGCCGATCCGGAGGTAGCCGAGCAGGGCGCGCGGCCCGAGCCGCCAGTCGTGCTGCCGGAGCAGCACCAGGGCCAGCGGCAGCGCCACGAGCAGGCCGACGGAACGGCTCATCGCCAGGAAGTAGCCGATCACGCCGACCAGCAGCCACCGGCGTCGCTCGGCGTAGAAGAAGGTGGCCAACGCGAGGCAGACGAAGAGCGACTCGGTGAGCGCGGCCTGGAACAGGAACGCGGTCGGCAGCAGCACCAGGTACCGGACGAACCGGCGGGCCGCGTACGCGTCGCCGAGCAGCAGCTCCGCCAGCCGGTGGCCGTACCAGAGCGCGAGCAGGAACGCGACGTTGCTGATCACCAGCAGTGCCAACGCGTTGTCGCCGCCGAGCACCGCGCCGAGGGGCCGGGCCAGGAACGGGTACAGCAGCGGAAAGCCGAAATCTCGCCACGGCCCGGTCAGCGGCAGGGTGCTCAGCCGCAGGTACAGCAGCGAGTCCCAGGCGAACCAGAAGGAGATCCACCGGTGCCCGGAGATGTCCCGCTGCTGCGCCCACATCAACGCCTCGTCCGGCGGCGGGGCCCCGGGGACGCCGTCCCAGGCGTGCAGGACCAGGAGCCCGAGCACTGCGAGCAGCAGCTTCGCGCCGAGGAACAGGCCGATGACGTACGGCCAGGGCGCCGGCACCCGGCGGGCCAGGCGCGCTCCGCCTCGGCCGGTCGCGACCGCCCGCGCGGCCAGCGTCGCCGCGCCGCTGCGCCACCGGTCCATCCGCCCCGCTTCCCCGCTCCCCCGGCGCGCGGGGAGGTCGCTCTTCTCGTGGTACGCCACCGCGCGCCCCGCCGAAGCGAGGACCGGCTAGCACTAAGTGTGACATTCTGCGCGTAACGGGTGGACGCCGCGCCTCAACCATGGCGGTGAACAGGGAGCGCGTCAGCATGAGCGAGCAGAACGGCACGGTGGTCATCGGTGCGGGGCCGGCCGGGCTCACCGCGGCGTACGAGCTGCTCCGGCACGGCCGGTCGGTTCAGGTCTTCGAGGCCGACGAGGTGGTCGGCGGGATCAGTCGGACCGTGGAGCGCGACGGGTGGCGGTTCGACATCGGCGGGCACCGGTTCTTCACCAAGGTGCCGCGGGTGGAGGCGTTCTGGCACGAGATCCTGCCGGACGAGGACTTCCTGACCCGGCCCCGGATGAGCCGCATCTTCTACCGGGGCGCCCTGTTCAACTACCCGCTCAGCGCCGTCAACGCGCTGCGCAACCTGGGTCTGCCCGAGGCCGTCCGCTGCCTCGGCTCGTACGCCCGCGCCCGACTGCGGCCACCACGGGACCAGTCGCACTTCGAGGGCTGGGTGTCGGCCCGGTTCGGCTGGCGGCTGTACTCGATCTTCTTCAAGACGTACACCGAGAAGGTCTGGGGTATGCCGGCGGACCGGTTGCAGGCCGACTGGGCGGCACAGCGGATCAAGAACCTGTCGCTGGCCACCGCGATCCGCAACGCGCTGCTGCCCCGACGTCGGCGCACGGACGTGACCAGCCTGATCGAGGAGTTCCAGTACCCGAAGTATGGGCCCGGAATGATGTGGGAGCGCTGCGCCGAGCAGGTCCGCCAGCGGGGCGGGCACGTGTGGACGGGCAGTTGGGTCACCGCCGTGCACCGCGACCCGGCCCGTCGACGGGCGATCAGCGTGACGGTCAACGGCGCGGGCGGGCAGCGTACCGAAGCTGCCGACCACGTGATCTCGTCCATGCCGATCTCGGAGCTGGTGGCCGTGCTGCACCCTCCGGCGCCGCCGGAGGTGCTGGCCTGCGCGGCCGACCTGCGCTACCGCGACTTCCTGACGGTCGCCCTTGTCGTGCCGGCGGAGTTCTCGTTCCCTGACAACTGGATCTACGTGCACGACCCGGGGGTGCGGGTCGGTCGGATCCAGAACTTCGGCTCCTGGTCGCCGTACCTCGTCAAGGACGGCCGCACCTGCCTCGGCCTGGAGTACTTCGTGTTCGAGGACGACGAGATGTGGCGTACCCCGGATCCCGACCTGGTGGCCCTCGCCACCGCGGAGCTGGAGCGGTTGGGGTTGGTCCGACCCGGCGTGGTGGAGGCCGGCTACGTCGTGCGCATGCCCAAGGCCTACCCGGTGTACGACGAGCGCTACCAGCACAACGTGGACGTGATCAGGGCCTGGCTGACCGAGGCGGTGCCGAACGTGCACCCGGTGGGCCGCAACGGCATGCACCGCTACAACAACCAGGACCACTCGATGCTGACCGCGATGCTCACCGCCGAGAACATCGCCACCGGCAGTACGCACGACGTCTGGTCGGTGAACGTGGAGCAGGACTACCACGAGGAGTCCTGCGGCGGCGACGGCCGGCGGGGCACCGGCCGGGACGCGCCGGTGGTGCCCAGCCGGATCGTCGCGGCCCCGATCACCGTGCCGGAGGGGTCGGACGACCGAGCCGCTGTCGCCGCTCCCCCGTCTCACGCGGGAAGCTGAGCACGCCCTCGCGGCACGAGCAGGTGCTCAACGCGGCAGATGCGTGCAGTGTGCCACTGTGGCGTCGTCCGGGCTGCGCGCATCCGCGCCACCGGTGGTCTGCGCCTCGACCTGCCGGACCCGGGCGATGACGCCGGCCGGTCCGCTGGCGCGAAGCAGGTCCAGCACGCCCGGCCAGTCGGTCCGGCCGTAGGGGCTGACGATGCGGCTGGCACCGTTGCTGAGCAACGCGACACCGTTCAGGCCGGCGATCCGCCGACTGCCGGTCACCGCTTCCCGCGCCGCTCGCGGGTCATCCTTGGCGATCCAGTAGCCGCCCGGCTGGTTCCGGCGGGCACGCAACGCGGTGACGCACAAGGCTCGCACCTGGTCGTACTCCGGGGTGTCCTGGGCAATGCCGGCCAGCGGCGTCGCGCATTCCCGCCGGGCAGTCATCTCACGATCATCAGTGATCACCAGCGGGCCGGCGTCGACCTGGTCGAGGACGAGGAAGGAGTCCGCGAGCAGGAGCCAGTCCAAGCGGCCCTGGCCGGCACGGACCATGGCGACGGTGGCCTGCGGGCTGCTGGGGTCCGCGATGTCGCAGGTGTCGCCGTGCTCGGCGGCGATCGCACCGATGGCGGTGGCGAGGATCGCGGCGAGATCTGGTTCGTCGCCGCGCGACAGGTGGCCGAGCAGCGCGCCGCCGAGGCGGTGCGTGTACCAGGCGACGCCGTGGGAGCACAGCGACTCGGCGCCTGGAATGCCGGCGCCGTCGAGCAGGACGACAGCGCCGGGAACCGCACCGACGAAGTCCTCGTTCGGCCGATCGGCTCTGCCGACGCTCGTTACCAGGCTGACGCGCACTCGTGGGCTCCTGTCCGGACACGCGGCGCCGTTGGGGTGGGTACGGTCAGCACCGCGTGGCGCCCAGCGCCGCGACAGCCCGGCGGCTGCGGTGGGGCGGGCAGCCCGTACTGGTCCGCCCATGGGCGGGCGGCCAGGTTGTGGTGGAAGGTCTCCTCGGCATCGAGGTGGGCGCCGTCGATGACGAGCCGGGCCACCGTGGATACCTGCCGGTTGCGAACCAGGCCATGCTCGACGCCGCATCGGACATCACCTCGCCACCCAGCATCCACCGCAAGCCATCACGCTACCGACCGGTGAGAGCTGGCCGCGAACTCGACCCCCACTGTTGATGGACCGTGACTGATACGGTCCAGATGCGTGACGTCCGGCCGAAGAGAGGGAACGCGAGCCAATGGATATCGACGACGAGGACACTCAGGGTTGGGGTCTTGCGGACGCGATCGAGGCCCTCAAGGCCGATCTGGCGGCAGCTGCCGTCACGCCGACCAGCTATCCGAAGTTCCCGGTGACCTCGGCGACGATCGAGTTGAAGGTCGTCGCGACGCGCAGCAAGACCGGCAAGGCCGGGTTCAAGGTGCCGTTCATCCACACCGAACTGGGTGGCGAACTGGGTCGCGTAGACGAGGTGCTCAGCACCATCACCGTGCAACTGGGAGCGCCAGTAGATGCGGTGGGCAACCAGGTGAGCATCTCGGACTCGGCTGACCAGTTGAAGCGCTGAGGCGATCCGTAGCCCACCTCGATGCACGTCGCGGAACGCGTCCTCGGGATAGCCGCCGATAGAGGGGTCGGCCATCCCGACGGCCGATATGGCTTCGGGTCCGGCTTCCTCGTCGCGGGCCGTGCCGTTCTGACCTGCGCCCACGTCGTCGCCGGTGCCCGCGAGGTGCTCCTGAACGACGCCGTGGGCAACGAATACACCGGACACGTCGCACATCTCGGTGACCGACGGCCGCCCGGCACCAGCATCGCCCCCGACCTGGCCATAGTCGAGATCGACGACCCCGCGGTGGACGCGTCGCCCTTTCCGATCGCCGAGATCGACCGCACGGGCATGGGAACACTGGAGTCGGTGCGCATCGTCGGATGGCCACGGTTCATGGATACTGCGGACAAGACCGGCCGGAGCACCTACTCCGCCGTCGGCACGATCGAGGACATGACCCGGCGGCGTGAAGGGCTACTCCGCGTCGACGTCAGTGGCAGCCCGCCGGCGAACGTCGAGCCGGGTTCCCCTTGGCAGGGGTTTTCCGGAGCGCCGGTCTTCGCTGACGGGCATCTGGTCGGGGTCGTGACCACGCACGGCCTGCCGGAAGGCCCCAGCGCCCTCACCGCCATACCCCTCACCGTGAATCTGCCGGACGGCTGGCGGACGGCGCTTCGCGCGACCCACGTCTCTCCCCTGCACATCGTGCGGCCGGGGCCGGCCGGCCCGCCCTGCGTCGTTCACCACCAAACGGTGCTGCGGTCACTGAACGGCTATCGTTCCAGTCTGCTCTACGACGTCATGCCCTACGTCGAGCCGCACGCCGAAGCCGTCTGGCGACCGAGCAGCGTCTGGCAGAGGTTGCGTGCCGATGACGGCCCGAACGCCGTCCTGGTGAGCGGACACGGCGGTATCGGCAAGACCCGCACACTGCTCGAGGTTGCCGGCATGGCCGTCGAGGATGGCTGGACGGTTCTGCACGTACGCGCGGGGAACGCCGCGCGGGTGGTGGATCATCTGACCACATTCGTGCGGTCGAGCTTCGCGCCTGTGCTGCTGGTCGTCGACTACCTCAACCAGAGCCTGGCGAAGGACCTCGACCTCCCGCAGTTGCTCGCCCTGATCCAGCAGAACCGACGCGGCTCCGGCCCACACCTCGCCGTTCTCGCCAGCGCCCGTACGGTTGGCTGCTCACGCCTGCCCACGCCCGCGAGGTTGTCGCCCTCGAACAGATCCAGCTCGCGCCCGAGGCCGCGGACCTGCGGGCCATCTGCGCGTCGCTGGCACAGGCCGTCGCCCCGCGCGCCGCTGAGCAACTGGGTCTGGACACCCTGCTGGGGTACACCGACGCCGTTCGGCCCATCCTCACCCTCCTGGTGGCCCGGCAGATCGAAGATCGGGTCACGCGCGGGCTGGCCCTACCGCGCGCCACCATGGACGCCCACGACCTCCGGCAGTGGCTGGAGCTGCGCCTCGACGAGGACCAGCTCGTGCCACGGCTCGACTCGCCCGAGAGTTTGTGGGGCCCGGAGGTGGAGGTCCACATCCGGGCGGCGGCAGCCGTGTTCCTCGCCACCCCGGGCACCGAGGCGACGCTCGTGGAGACCGCGTCGCACATATTCAATGATGGTGCCTCGGCGGCGAACCTGCTGCGTCTGCTCATCAAGATGGGCTGGCTCATCAGCAGCGACGGCGGCCTCGACTCCGTACACGACGTCGTCACGGACTTCCTGGTCAGCGGAGTCGTCTTCTGGAGCACCACAGGTGCCCTGCGCCAGGCACTGACCGCACAGCTCATGGACGCCGTCGGCCAACAGCAGGCATCCCTGGAGCACGCGCTGGTCGCGCTCGGCCGGCTCGTCGACGACATTGACGAGAGGGAACGTGCGGTCGACCTGGTAGGCGAGATCGACCGCTGGTTCGGAGAACATCGCGAGTCGGTGGTACGGCTGCTGCTGCAGGACAAGCGGATTGGGGCCCGGACGGCGGCGGTGCTGGTAAGCAGCGGCATGCTCACGACGACCCGGCAGGCATACTGGGACCACGCGTTCGGCCCTCTGCTGACGGCGCTCGGCCGCGAGCCGGAGGCCTTCTCTCTCCTCCTGGCCGCAGTGCGTGCGGTGCCCCTCGAAAGCCGGGACGTCGTCGCTGAGCTGGCCGACCACGCGATCGCCTGGCTTACCGGACGTCCGCTGGCTGGGGTCGAACAGCTTCTCCGACTGCTGCTCCGCCGCGACGACCTTCCACCGGATCGCGCCAGGGCAGCTGTTCGGCTGGCCAACGACTGGCTGCGCCTGCACTCGCGCGACGCTCGGTCCGACGTCCTTCTCAGTTCCACGCTGATGTGCGACATCGTGGATCACGAGGCGGACGCCGACCTCGAACGGCTCACCGGGTTCGCACTGCAGTGGCTGGCCGCGAACGGCACACAACTGAGAGCGTCGTACCTCCTGCGAGCTATGAGCAGGGTCAAGCACCTACCCGATGATGTCGTTGGGCCGCTCGTCTCCCGCGCACTGTCCTGGCTGGGAACGCACGGCGAGACCATCGAGGCGAGCTTTGTGCTGCCGGGCTTCCTCAATCAAACGGCGGTACCGCAGAAGAGTGTCACCGACTTCGTTGGAGCGGCCCGAGCTTGGCTTGCGCACCACCAGACGCGGCCGGAGGCCAACTACGTTCTGGCGCACCTGCTGACCCGCCACGGGCTCGATGCCGAGGTCGTTTCGGAGACCTTCGATCACACGCGTGAGTGGATCAAGCAGAATTCGAACGACCCCAGCGCCGACTACCTTGTCCAAAGGGCACTGGCCCACCCTGCACTGCCCACGGAGATGGCGGGGGTCGTCTACGCGGCGGCGTCCGAATGGTTGGCGAGCTACGGGTCCCTTGAGACGGCGACCTACCTCCTGCAGGTGCTCGTGCCCGCGAACGGCCTACCCGAAGACCTGCGCGCCACCACGTTCACCACCGCACGAACCTGGCTGCAGACACACGGCCAACACCTCACCGCGAACTACCTCCTCCAGGTGCTCGTGGCCGCCACCGGACTACCCGAAGACCTCCGCGCCACCACATTCACCACCGCACGAACCTGGCTGCACACCCACGGCCAACACCTCACCGCGAACTACCTCCTCCAGGTACTCCTGCCCGCCACCGGACTACCCGAAGACCTCCGCGCCACCACATTCACCACCGCACAAAGCTGGCTGCACACCCACGGCCAGCACGTCGACGCGGCCTACCTCCTACAGGTGCTCCTGCCCGCCACCGGACTACCCGAAGACCTGCGCGCCACCACGTTCACCACCGCGCGGACCTGGCTGCACACCCACGGCCGACACCACACCACACGACACCTGCTCGCGGCATTGCTACAGACCGATGGGCTGCCCGAAGACCTGCGCACCATGACGTTCAGCAGCGCACAGGCCTCGCTGCAGACGCACGGCCAACACCTCACCGCGATCTACCTCCTGCAGGTACTCCTGCCGGCCACCGGCCTACCCGAAGACCTCCGCGCCACCACGTTCGCCACCGCACGAACCTGGCTGCACACCCACGGCCAACACCACACCGCGAACTACCTCTTGCAGATGCTCCTGCCCGCCACCGACCTACCCGAAGACCTCCGCACCACCACATTCACCACCGCACGAACCTGGCTGCACACCCACGGCCACCACCTCGACGCGGCCTACCTCTTACAGGTGCTCCTGCCCGCCACCGACCTAACCGAAGACCTCCGCACCACCACATTCACCACCGCACAAAGCTGGCTGCACACCCACGGCCGACACCACGCCGCACGACACCTGCTGGAAGCACTGCTACAGACCGATGGACTGCCCGCAGACCTGCGCACCACCACCTTCACCACCACACAGACCTGGCTGAGGACACACGGCCAACAGCTCACCGCGAACTACCTCCTACAGGTACTCCTGCCCATCAACGGACTACCCGAAGACCTCCGCACCACCACATTCACCACCGCACAGACCTGGCTGCACACCCACGGCCAACACCACACCGCACGACACCTGCTGGAAGCACTGCTACAGACCGGCGGACTACCCGCAGACCTGCGCACCACCACCTTCACCACCGCACAAAGCTGGCTGCACACCCACGGCCGACACCACGCCGCACGACACCTGCTGGAAGCACTGCTACAGACCGGCGGACTGCCCGCAGACCTGCGCACCACCACCTTCACCACCACACAGACCTGGCTGAGGACACACGGCCAACAGCTCACCGCGAACTACCTCCTACAGGTACTCCTGCCCATCAACGGACTACCCGAAGACCTCCGCACCACCACATTCACCACCGCACAGACCTGGCTGCACACCCACGGCCAACACCACACCGCACGACACCTGCTGGAAGCACTGCTGAGAATCGATGTCGTGCCGGCCGCAGCTCGGGAACTGTTCGTCGACGCCGCGGTATCCTGGCTGGATTTGTGGTGGCAGGAGGCGTCGGCAGTTTCGGTTCTCAGCGCACTGCTTCGAATCGAGTCACCTGGCAGCGACGCTGCCGACCACCGGAGTGGTGCCACCATCCCCGGCGCGAGACTGGTCGAACGGGCACTGCAATGGCTGTCCCGTTTCGGGTCGGCCACGGAAGCTCGGTCGGTCCTCGGTCTCTTGCTGCGGTCGCCGGCTCTCGAAGCGCGGGCACGCCATCAGGTGCTCCAGGCCGCGGTGGTCTGGCTGAACGAGCACGCCGATTCACCTCGCGCCTGCGAGATCATCTCCGCGGTGCTGGGCAATTCGGACGTGCCGAAGGAGATGCTGGTCGACGCGTTCGAGGGAGCGCGCATCTGGCTGAGTCGACCGAAGCCCAAAGCATCCCGAGCCCGACCTGTCATCGAGGCCCTCTTCCGGCGGCAGCCGGAATATCCGGAGGCGGTCCGAGCAATCGCTTCCCAGTACCTGATCGCCCTGGAGCGTGGGATCGACACGGCTCAGACCCGGTTTGCTCTCGCCGCTTTCCTCACCGAACCGCTCCTGGACGGCGAGGTCCGGGAGACTGTCCTACGCCTCACTCGCGAATGGCTGGTGCGGTTTGCCGAGCTGCCCTCCGCCCACCTCGTCCTCGGAGCCACGGCTAGCCGCGGTGACCTGACCGCGGACGAGGTGCGGTGGTTCGAGCGCTTCGTTGCGGCATGGCTGGGCGAAAATTCGCAGGCACCGCCCGCACGTCCGCTCGCCCAGGCGCTACTCGACGGCGCCGTGACGTTTCCACACGCATTGCACGGGGAGCTGCTCAGGATTGCGCAGGCCAGCTACGACGACTCCGCTGGTCGCAGTGCCGGAACGGGTGGCGGCTAGCTAACCCCTGCGCCAAAAACCCCGCGATCGACCGTGCGCTCGGGGCCCGCGGGCCACCGCGCCGTAGCTGGAGGCGTCGGCCAGGGGCGGAAGCTGCTCCACCGCACGCCGTGGCCCGTGGGCCCCGCCGAGGCGCGGACGCCGGCATGTCGGGAAACCGCTTACCAGGCCACTATTGACGGTCTTCACTGGCTGTCAGTACCGTGATGCGGGCAGCGAGAAAGCGCTTTCCGACCCCTCACCGTCCGACAGGGAGCGCCCCCATGCCCCGACACCTCCGTGCGTTCTGCCTGATCCTGCTCGCCATCGCCACAGCGGTGAGCACCACCACCGCCCTGCCCGCCGAGGCCGCCCCGCGCTTCCGGGTGATGGTCTTCTCCAAGATCACCAACTTCTACCACGACTCGATCCCGGCCGGCATCGCCGCGATCCAACAGCTCGGTGCCGCCCACAACTTCGAGGTCGTCGCCACCACCGACGCGGCGGCCTTCACCGACGCCAACCTCGCCACCTTCGACGCTCTCGTGTTCAACAACACCAACAGCCTCCCGACCTCGGGCGACCTGCTCAACGCCAGCCAACGGGCCGCGTTGCAGACGTTCATCCGCAACGGCGGTGGTTGGGCCGGCCTGCACGCCGCCTCCGCCAGCGAACGCGACTGGCAGTGGTACGAGGGCCTGGTCGGCACGATCTTCGACTACCACCCCGACTTCTCGTCCACCGGCGGCACCTTCCCCGGCCGGGTCAAGGTGCTCGACCGGGCGCACCCCTCCACGCGCAACCTGCCGGAGCTCTGGGAGCAGAGCGAGGAGTGGTACAACTGGCGGACCAACCCGACCGGCAACGTGCACACCCTCGCCCAGATCAAGGTGCGCGACGGGATCAACGGCCTGGACGAGGGCGTCGACCACGCGTACTCCTGGTGTCAGCCCTACGACGGCGGCCGGTCCTGGTTCACCGCCGGTGGGCACGCCAGCTCGCAGTTCAGCAGCGCGACCTTCCTGGAGCACCTGCGCTACGGCATCGAGTGGGCGGCCGGCGCGGTCGCCGGTGACTGCTCGGCCACCAAGACCAGCAACTTCGAACGGGTGGGGCTGGTCACCGAGAACCTGGCCGACCCGTTCGAGCTGGCCGTCGGCCCGGACCGGAAGGTCTACTACATCCAACGCACCGGCGCGCTGAAGGTGGTCAACTCCGACACCCTGCAGGTCACCACGCTGATGGACTTCGCGTACACCTCGGCGATGACCGACCAGTCCGACGGGCTGCTCGGGATGACCCTGGACCGCAACTTCGCCAGCAACGGCTGGATCTACCTGCTCTGGTCGGACAAGACCCTCAAACAGCTCAACCTGTCCCGGTTCACTGTCGCCAACAACAGCGTCGCGCTCTCCTCGGAGAAACGGCTGCTGACCGTCCCCACCTATCGGGGAGAGGGCCGGGCCAACTCGCACATGGGCGGGTCGCTGGCCATGGACACGGCGGGACGGCTCTACGCGGCGATCGGTGACAACACCGACCCCTTCGCCTCCAGCGGCTACACCCCGGTCGACGAACGCTCCGGCCGCGCCGCCTGGGACGCCCAGGGCACGGCCGGCAACACCAACGACCTACGCGGCAAGATCCTGCGGATCACCCCACAATCCGACGGTACGTACACAGTGCCCAGCGGCAACCTCTTCCCGGCCGGCACCGCGAGGACCCGGCCGGAGATCTACGCGATGGGCATGCGCAACCCGTTCCGGATCACCGTCGAGCCGCAGACCAACGCGGTGCTGGTGGCCGACTACGGTCCGGACGCCCGCGCCGCCGACCCCAACCGCGGTCCGGAGGGGACTGTCGAGTTCAACCGGATCACCAGCGCCGGCAACTTCGGTTGGCCGTACTGCGTGGGCAACAACATCCCGTTCAACGACTACAACTTCGCCACCAACACCTCGGGGGCGAAGTTCAACTGCGCCGCACCGGTGAACAGCTCACCCAACAACACCGGCCTGACCACCCTGCCGGCGGCGAAGTCCGCGCTGGTCTGGTACGCGTACTCCGCCTCCACCCAGTTCCCGGAGCTGGGCACCGGTGGTGGCGGGCCGATGAGCGGCCCGGTCTACGACTACGACCCGACCAACACCCGCACCACGAAGTTCCCCGAGTACTTCGAGGGCAAGTGGATCACCTATGAGCTGACCCGCAGGTGGTTCAAGACGCTGTCGATCCACAAGACGGCGCAGACCTTCAGCAACGCGCGCTTCGGCCCGACCGCCGTGGGTGACCTCCAGTCCATCAACGGGATCTTCGACAACATGAGCTGGATCCAGCCCTTCGAGGCGGAGTTCGGCCCGGACGGTTCGCTCTACGTCATCGACTTCGGCGAGGGCACCGGCAGCGGTCGCGGCGGCAGCAACGCCGGCGCGGGCATCTACCGGATCGACTACGTCGCCAACGGGCGGCCACCGACCGCGAAGATCGCCGCCAGCCCGGACAGCGGACGTACGCCGCTCGCTGTCAGCTTCTCCTCGGCCGGCACGACAGCGGGTGACGGCACGGCGCTCAGCTACGCCTGGGACTTCACCAACGACGGCAGCACCGACTCCACCGCCGCCAACCCGAGCCACACCTACTCGACGGCCGGAAAGCACACCGCCCGGCTGACCGTGCGCAACAGCGGCAACGGGTTGACCGCCACCGCGGTCACCGACGTGGTGGTCGGCAACACCCGGCCGACGGTGACCATCACCGTGCCCGACGGCGGGTTCTTCGACTTCGGTGACAAGATCCCGTACACGGTGACGGTCACCGACCCGGAGGAGACCACCATCGACTGCGCCAAGGTGACGGTGCAGACGCAGCTCGGCCACGACTCGCACGCCCACCCGCTGGACGTCTACACCGGCTGCTCCGGGCTGCTCGCCACCGAGGCGGACGCCGGTGACGGCCACGGGCCGGGGCAGAACCTCTACACCCTGATCACCGCGCAGTACACCGACGGCGGCGCGGCCGGGGGCGTACCGGCCCTGACCGGCTCTACCCGCGTGCAGTTGCAGCCCAAGAGCAAGGAGGCCGAGCACTTCAGTGCCCAGTCCGGCGTCACTGTCAACGACCGGGCCACCGCCCGCGCCGGCAAGCGGCTCGGCGAGGTCGACCACAACGACTGGGTGGCGTTCGGGCCGGCGGACCTGCGCAACGTCGGCTCGGTGACGCTCGGGGTGACCAACGGCGGGCTCGGCGGCACCATCGAGCTGCGCACCGGCTCTCCCACCGGCACGCTGATCGGCACGGCCACCATCGGCTCCACCGGCGGGTGGGACAACCTGGTCTCCCCCACCGTCACGCTGACCAACAAGCCCACCGGCACGACCACCCTGTACGCGAAGTTCGTCAACGCCGCCCAGGTCGGTGGCACCCCGGACCTGATGGCCCTGGACTGGCTGCGGTTCAACGGCGCCGGGGTCAAACAGGAACCGGGCGGGACGTTGTCGCTGGGCGCCAGCCCGACCGGCGGCGCCGCGCCGCTGACCACCACGCTCACCGCCACGGCGACGGCGCCGTCCGGGCAGAGCATCACCGACTACGCGTGGGACTTCGGCGACAACAGCGCCATCACGCACGGAGCGACACTACGGTCGACGGCGCACAGCTACCCCCGCAAGGGGACCTTCACCGCCCGGGTGACTGTCACCTACACCAGCGGGGAGACCCGCTCGCTCAACCTGACCCTCACGGTCAGCTGACCCCGGTAGCCGGGCGGGGGGGGGGGGCCGCCCCCCCGCCGCCCCCCCCCCGCGCCAACGCCGCGGCCCCCCCCTCGGCCCGCCCCGGCCGGCGGGGGGTACGGGGCACCC
>NZ_JBEZEH010000138.1:0-19370 GCF_040648775.1 Micromonospora sp. NPDC049089 | reverse complement strand
GCGCCCCGCCCCGCCGCGCCCCGGGCGGGCGGGGCGCTGGTGCGCGGCCCCCGCGCCCCCCCCCCCCCCCACGACTCGACGTGTCCGGGTGTCAGCTTCCGGCGCAACTCGCTGTGGTTCCGCTGCCGCTGCCGGTGCCCTGGAAGCCGAAACTGGTGGCCTGACCTGCGGCCAGTCGCCCGTTGTAGCTCTGGTTGGCGACCGTGATGGTTCCGCTGGTGCCGCTGCTGACCCCGTTCCAGAGCGAGCTGACCGACGCGCCGCTCGGCAGGGTGAGTGTGACCCGCCAGCCGGTCAGTGGGGCGTTCCCCGCGGTGACGCTGACGTTGGCGACGAAGCCGCCGTTCCACTGGTCCTGGACAGCGAAGACAGCGGTGCAGCCAGGCGTGCCGGTCGGCGGCGGCGTCGTGGGCGGCGGCGTGGTGGGCGGCGGCGTGGTGGGCGGGGGCGTGGTGGGTGGCGTGCCGTCGTCGAGCGTCAGGTTCTTCTGCTGGACGCTCCACTGGGTGCCGCACAGACCGCAGTCGGCGCCGACGAAGGTGCGGCCGGCGGTGGTGTCACCCTTCAGGCGCCACTTGAAGTAGAGGGTCGCCACCCGGCCGAACTCCCCGCCGTTGGCCTGGTCGTAGGTGCCGCCGTGCCCGACGTTCAGGTTGCCCATGAAGGCGGGCAGGCCGGCGGGCAGCTTGCCCCAGTCGTCCATGGCGTTCGGGTAGGCGATGTCGCTGGGCCCGCCGACGAAGTAGGCGATCGGCTTGGTCAGTCTCCTGAGCTGGTAGTCGTCGGCGTCGTTGAGCAGACCACTGCTGAAGATGCCGGTCGTGGTGACGCGCGGGTCGTTCGAGACGGCGTACGCCTCCACGCCTCCGCAGGAGAAGCCCGCGACGGCGACCTTGCTCGTATCGATCTTGTTGTAGTACTTGCTGCCCTGCCGGGAGTTCTCCGTGACCGCCCAGTCGATGGACTGGGTGAGCATCTGGGAGTTGGTGGAGCCGGATCCGTTCGGGGCTCCGTTGGCGATGGCGAGGAAGCCGTGGGAGGCGATCTCGCGGAGAAAGTTGCCCTGGGAGAGCCCGTTGGCCGAGCAGCCGCCGTTGCCCCACACGACGATGGGCAGGCGTTCGGAGGGGAGGGTCTGCGGCCGGAAGATGGTGTGGTTGGCCAGGGTGGCCGAGGTTTCGTAGTCGGCGGGGTAGGGGCCGGAACCGCCGATGGCGGCGGACGCCGGTGTCCCGCCGAGCGCCATGATCACCGAGGTGACCGGGACGATGGCGGCCGCCAGCCCCGCGTAGATCTTTGCTCGCCTTCTCATTGAGTCCTCCAGGAACAGTCACGGTGGCGCTCCCTGCGGCGGCGGGTGTGTCACTCGCGCCCCGACGAGAGGTGGTCAGCGCTGGCCACGGGTCTGGTCGACGTGTGCGCGTCGCGGCCCGCGTGGCGGCCGTGCCCCCGGTCGCCACTGCCCGCTCATTCAGCGCCGGCGACCGCCCGGCCGCGGTCCCTACAGGCGCTCCGATGGGAGCTGTATGCAGTTACTATCACTGTCGCAGTGAAAGGTGTCAATTTCTGGTTGACTCTGATCAGACTGCCGCACCCGGATGGCCGAGGCTTGTCAGGTGAGGCGGGGCAAGGCGCTTTCCCAGGCGGGCGGAGGCACTATCGTTCTGGCGTGCAGATCCGTTTCGACGTCCCCGCCGATCCCGCCTACCCGAGCCGGGTGGCCGCGGCGCTCGGCAACGTCCGGCTACGCAGATTCGGCTACATCGGGGCGGTCCTGACGGCGGTCGGGGTCATCGGTCTCGTCGCCTCGCGAGGGCTCGGGTGGGGCGAGCGGAGTTCACCGCTGTGGACCGCGCTGGTCGTGGGCGGCGTGCTGTCGATGCTGTACCGGCCGTGGGTGCTGGCCCGCGCCCGACGCCGTTCCGGTAACTACGCCGTCGAGGGCGCCTACGACATCACCGAAGACAACATCATGATGCGCAGCGGCTCGGAGTCCGGTGGCATCGCCTGGGACGGGGTCGCCCAGGTGCGCGAGGCCGGAGATTTCTGGGTCGTGTACGTCGGCAGAATGCCGGCGACCGTGATCCCCCGCTGGCTGATGTCCCCCGAGGATGCCGAGACGTTGCGCGCGTACATGTCCGAACGAGGGCTGCTGCCCCGTCGGTGAACTCGGCTGCCGCCCCGTGTCGGCATCCCCGCCCCTGATCGCCCGCGGCTACCTATTCTCGACTGGGATGCACCAGTTCGAGTAATGGCCGTCGGTCCGGCGGCTCACAGGAGGCCGTCATGAGCACCAAGGACCGACCTGCGGGGATCAGCCCCACAGCGGTGGAGTCAGCACCAGGGCTGTGGCGGATCGATCTGCAACGGCACGACCTCAGCATCCCGGGGCGTGAGGTCATTCAGACTCGGGTGGAGTTCACGCCGGATTCGCCTCCGTTCAAGCATTTCCACCCCGGCGAGGAGATCATCTGCGTTCTGCAGGGAACGCTCGAATACCGGCTGGACGGGCAGCCGCCCATGGTGTGCAATCCCGGCGACGCGCTCACGGTCCCGTACGGTGTGCACCACGAGGCCCGTAACGTTGGCGACGGTATCGCTGTCGAACTGGCCACGTACGTCGTCGAGAAGGGGAAACCACTTCTCACCAAGGTGGAGTGAGCACCCACGGCCGGTCATCGATCACCGCCGTTTGCGCGATCGGCGCGCTGGGCAGAAGGCACACCATGACGAGTGAACGGGTGAAGTCTGTCGGTCGTTACACGATGCGGATCCTCGGCGTACTGGCGATCGTCGTGGGCGTGCTGGGGGTCGTCTCCAGCCTGACCCAGAGCAACCTCGTCGGGGTGATCCTCGGCGTCATCTTCGTCGCCGGCGGAGCGGTCCTGGTCAAGCGCTCTGGCGCGGCGGCGACACCGAGGACGCACACCACGCACTGACGTCTGCGGGGTTCATGGTCGCCGTGGTCGTCGCCCCGGGTGTGGTGCGCCCCCCTGGCCCTGGGGTGAGAGAACAGCGGCGGCAGCGCGACTCATAAGGTGAGCGGATGTCGGTCAAGCGGGTACAAGTGACATTCGACTGCGCCGAGCCGGTGCGCGTCGGCCTTTTCTGGTGTGAGGTGCTGGGGTACGTCCCGCCACCGGCCCCGGAAGGGTTCGCCTCCTGGGAGGATGTCAATTCCGAGCAGGGTTCGTGGTTCGCGTGCAGTGACCCGTCCGGGGTGGGCCCGCGCCTGTACTTCCAGCGGGTGCCCGAGGGCAAGGTCGTCAAGAACCGGGTGCACCTCGACGTGCGGGTCGGCACCGGGCTGGTGGGCGAGGAGCGCCTGGCCGCCCTCGAGGCCGAATGCGCGCGGCTGATCCCGCTCGGCGCGGTACGCGGGCAGTTGTTGCTCGCCGACGGCGAGAACGAGTCGTGCCTCAACATGCAGGACGTCGAGGGCAACGAGTTCTGCCTCGACTAGTGCCGCCCGCCGCGCGTCTCCTGAGCGCGGCCGAGCCTGCTGGGGGCCGGGCGGTTCGCCCGGCCCCCACATTCGGGCTCGCTCAGCCCAGGTACTTCTCCCAAGGGCCGGTGATGGCCAGGGTGAGGCCCGGGTCCTGCATGTTGACGAAGAGCACCTTGCCGTCCGCGCTGAAGGTCGGCCCGCAGAACTCCGAGTCGTTGAGCTGGTTACGGGCGATCGCGTACGTGGGCCCGCCCGGGATCGTGCTGAGCACGTGCGAGGCACCGGACCCGTCCTCGGCGAGCACGAGGCTTCCCCACGGGGTGACCGTCACGTTGTCCGGGCCGTCGAAGGTGATGTCGGTGTACCTGACCGGCGTGCCCTCCTCGGACTGGGTCTGGTGCGGGAAGTACGTCACGAGCTGGATGGTCTGGTCCTTGAAGTTGTAGAACCAGACCATGCCGTCGTGCGGTGCCGCGTCCGCCGGCAGGTCACCCTCGTCCCAGGCGTACGAGTTGACCACGTACACGCCCTCGTCGGTGGCCCACACGCCCTCGAACTTGCGTCCGCGGGTGACCTGGCCGTCGGCGAACTGCTCGCGTACCGACCTGGTGCGCGCGTCGCGGTCCGGCACCTCGATCCAGCGGACCGGGAAGGGGCGGCCCAGCTGGGCGGAGGTCAGGTAGGCGACGTCCGGCAGCACCGAACCGTCGTCCATGATGATCTGCATCGCGGCGAGGACGCCGGCGTTCGGTGCGAGGCGGGTGAGCACGCCCGGGCCCAGCTTGACGCCGTGCGGCGCCGTCCAGCGGTAGAAGAGGCCGTTGGGCTCGTCGGCGTCCTCGGAGAGGTAGACCCGGGTGCGGTCCTTGTCGACGGCCACTGCCTCGTGGGAGTAGCGGCCCAGGCACTTGATCGGCTTCGGGTCGGCGCTGCCGTCGGCCCACACCTCGAAGACGTAGCCGTGGTCCTTCTGGTAGACGCCGGACCGGCTGCCCTCTTCCCACGCGTCGCCGGCGCGGTCCTCGGCCTCCTCGCAGGTCAGCCAGGTGCCCCAGGGGGTCGGCCCGCCGGCGCAGTTGGAGATGGTGCCGGAGAGCGCCACGAACTCGCCCAGGTTGCGGCCCGCGAGGTCCGTCTTGATCACGGTGCAACCGCCGGCGTCGACGGCGCCCGCGTCGTAGACAGTGCCCTTGACGTGCGGCACGCCGAACTCGGCGCCCGGGTCGATCTCGTGGTTCTGGATCAGGGTGTACCGGCCGTGGCCGCCGTCGTAGACGGCCATGCCGTCATGGTCCGACGGGGTGGTGCCCTGGCCGCGGTCGAGCCGGGTGACACCGGTCCGGGTGACCACTGTGTAACGGAAGCCCTTGGGCAGGGCCAGAATTCCCTTGGGGTCGTCCACGAGCGGCGGGAAGGGCACAGTGCCGGGCTTCACCGGCGGGTGCGGCCGGGCCGGGCTGGCCTGGGCCAGGGACGGCAGGCCGCCCGCGACGGCAATGCCGACGCCGGCGGCGGCGCCACTGGCGAGGAAGGTACGACGAGACGAAGGCACGTGGATCAACTCCTGGTCCAGACAAGTGCGACGACTGGCAGCCAACTCCTTCGGGTGGACGGCGACACGTCACCAGTGGGATCGGGTGGTGACATCGGAGTTAAGAGTCAGGGTCGCGCACGCGTCGCCGGGCCATCGGGCTTGACCTTGACGCTGCGTCAACCCTCCATGCTGCCGCCATGAGCAATTCGCACACAACAGCTCAGACCGAGCGGGCCGCGATCCACGTGCTTGGTCTGGAGAAGTCGTTCAAGCAGCTCAAGGTGCTGCGTGGCGTCGACATCGACGTCGCGCGGGGCAGCATCTTCGCCCTGCTCGGCTCGAACGGTGCCGGCAAGACCACGGTCGTGAGGATCCTGGCCACGCTCCTGCGGGCCGACGGCGGGACGGCCCGGGTCGCCGGCTTCGACGTGGCGACCCAGGCCGCCGAGGTACGGCAGTCGGTCAGTCTCACCGGGCAGTTCGCGGCGGTCGACGAGATCCTCACCGGGCGGGAGAACCTGATCCTGGTCGCCCGACTGCGCCACCTCAAGGAGCCCGGTTCGATCGCGGACGACCTGCTGAGGCGCTTCTCGCTGACCGAAGCGGGCACCCGGCGGGTACGGACCTACTCCGGCGGTATGCGTCGCCGCCTCGACATCGCGATGAGCCTGATCGGGAGCCCGCCGGTCATCTTCCTCGACGAGCCGACGACCGGGCTGGACCCGGAGGCGCGCATCGAGGTGTGGCAGGCCGTGAAGGAACTCGCCAGTGGCGGCACGACGGTGCTGCTCACCACCCAGTACCTCGACGAGGCCGAACAACTCGCCGACCGGATCGGGATCCTCCACGAGGGACGGATCATCGTGAACGGCACCCTCGACGAGCTCAAGCAGCTCCTGCCACCCGCCGAGATCGAGTACGTCGAGAAGCAGCCGACCCTCGAGGACGTCTTCCTCACCCTCGTTGGCGCCAAGACCGAGAAGGAACAACGATGAACAGGCACTTCCTCGGCGACACCACGGTTCTGTTGGGACGCTCACTGCGTCACATCGCCCGCAGCCCGGACACCATCATCACCACCGCCGTCATGCCGATCGCCTTCATGTTGCTGTTCGTCTACGTCTTCGGCGGCGCGATCGAGACCGGCTCCGACTCGTACGTGAACTATCTGCTCCCCGGCATCCTGCTCATCACCGTCGCCTCGGGCATCTCGTACACCGCCTTCCGGCTCTTCCTGGACATGCAGGGCGGCATCTTCGAACGGTTCCAGTCGATGCCGATCGCACGATCCGCGGTGCTCTGGGCGCACGTGTTGACCTCACTGGTCGCCAACCTGATCTCGTTGGTCGTCGTCGTCCTCGTCGCCCTGCTCATGGGCTTCCGCACCGGGACGAGCGTGCTGGGGTGGCTCGCCGTGGCCGGCATCCTGGTGCTGTTCACCTTGGCGCTGACCTGGATCGCCATCATTCCCGGCCTGACCGCCCAGTCGGTGGACGGCGCGAGCGCCTTCTCGTACCCCCTGGTCTTTTTGCCGTTCGTCAGCTCGGCCTTCGTGCCCACCGCGTCGATGCCCGGCCCGGTGCGCGCCTTCGCGGAGCACCAGCCGGTGACCGCCATCGTCAACACGATCCGCGACCTCTTCGCGCAGAAGCCTGTCGGATCGGGCATTTGGACCGCCCTCGCCTGGTGCGTCGGCATCCTCGTGGTGGCCTACCTCTTCGCCAACCTGACCTACCGTCGCAAGATCTCCTGAGCGCGATTCGAGGGGGGCCGAGCGACTCGAGGGGCAGGATCAGGAGATGCTGACGATCAGTCAACTCGCGGCGTACGCCGGCGTCACGGTGCGGGCGGTACGGCACTACCACCAGATCGGCCTGCTGCCGGAGCCCGAGCGGGACGCCTCGGGCTACCGGCGGTACAGCGCAGGGGCGGTGGTGTCCCTCATCCGGATCCGAATTCTCGCCAACGCCGGCGTGCCGCTGTCCCAGATCGGTCAGATGCTGGAGGCCGACGCGTCGACCTTCGCGGCCGCGGTCGAGGAGATCGACAGGCAACTGGGCGACGAGATCGCACGACTGGAGACCAGCCGGAGGCAGATCGCGCAACTCGCCGCCGGGGATCGTCTGGCGCTCGCGCCGGAGGTGACCGCCTACCTCGACCGGCTCCGGGACATTGGCGTCTCCGAGCGGGTGGTGGCGGGTGAGCGGGACAGCTGGATCCTGATGTCGGCCCGCTGGCCCGATCGGGTCCGCGAATGGATGCCCAGCAAGATCGCGCAGCTCGACGACCCGCAACTCATTCGGCTCTATCGGATCCTGTCGGAGATCTTCGACAGCGACACCAGCGACGACGCGTCTCTGGTGGAGGCCGCCGACATCCTGGCGAGCCTCGCCGAGCAGGCATACCGCTCCGGTGAGATCGACCTCGGTGAGGTGGCGAAGGACGACCTGCCGTTCGACCTTCTGGACGCGCTGGCCGTCGAGGCGGACCCGCGGGTGAAGCGACTACTGAGTCTGATGCGCGAGCGCGGCTGGGATGGTCTGGCGCGGCTGGAGCGGCTGGCAGAGCCGTCCACCTGATCGGCTGTCAGCGCTGTTGGTGGTTCACCGCGGGCGAACCCACAGGGCTGGTGCGGGTGTCGCGCCACCAGCGGCGGGACGCCAGCGCGGCCAGCCCGGCGCCGGCGGCGTTGAGCAGGACGTCATCCACCGACGACGCCCGGTCGAGCCGCAGAACGTACTGGGCGGTCTCGACCAGGACCGAGCAGCCGGCCGCGAGGGCCAGGATGCGCGGCGGGATACCCCAGGGGTGTGAACAGAACTCTGAGGTATCCCGCTCTTCGGCAGGTCGGCCTGGCGGGCCAGCGAGCGTACGGTGCGGGCCCGCCAGGTGAGTCACTGTCGGGTTGGCCCTGGGTCAGCTACGGGTGGACCACTGCTGGTTGGTGCCGCCGTTGCACGCCCAGAGGATGATTTTGGTGCCGTTGGCGGTGCCGGCGGCGTTGGCGTCGAGGCACAGCCCGGACTGCACGCCGGTGATGGTGCCGTTGCTGTTGACGTTCCACTGCTGGTTGTTCTGACCGTTGCAGTCCCAGATGATCGCCTGGGTGCCGTTGGTGGTGCCTCGGCCGGAGGCGTCCAGGCACTTGTTGCCGTACACCTGGAGTTGTTTGCCAGCGGTGTAGGTCCAGCGCTGCGCGGTGCTGTTGCTGATGCAGTCCCAGAGCTGGACCTGGGTGCCGTTCGTGGTGCTGGCGTTCGGCACGTCGATGCAGCGGCTGGACTGGCCGCCCACGACCTGGACGTTCTGTTGCGGGTTGCCGCCGCCGGTCGGCGCGTAGGCGGCGGCGTTGATGTTGGCCTGGACGGCGTTCTCGGTGGCCGCCGTCGGGTAGCCGGAGGTCAGTACGCCCTCGAAGAAGGTGCCGCGACCGGTGATGCTGTTGTCACCGCCGATGCCGAGCAGGATGGCGCCCTCCTTCTTCATCGGGTGGTAGCCGTTGGGGCGTGGCCCGTCGAAGTAGGTCGTCAGGCTGCCCGACTGGGCGTTGCCGCCCCGGATCGCCCAGTGGTTCGGCTCGCCCTTGACCATGGCGGTGACGAAACGGTGGTTGATCGACGCGATGTTGTTGTAGCCCGCGTTGACGCCGGAGAACAGCCCCCACTCCAGGTCGGCCATGATCCAGGGGCCGGCCCCGGCCCCGTAGCCCCACTGCTTGTTGGCGCCGAAGTAGACGGTCTCCATGATGGCGCGTTCGTCGGCGAGGCTGTTGGTCTGCGCGTTGCCGTAGTCGAAGCAGCACCACTGGTTGTAGTGCGTGCCGTCGACGACCGCGTAGATGCCCTCGGGCTGGTCGCCGGTCGCGACACCGTTGGTGTTGTTGTTGCGGTAGCCGGTGCCGGGGGCGATGTAGACGCCGTACGCCTTCTGCCCGCCGACGGTGACCGGGGCCGCCTTCGCGTCGGCGAGGTTGTCCCAACCGCCGGGGGCGGGGCCGGCGAAGCCGCCGGGGGGCGCCTGGGTGAGGCGGTTGTTGCGGCCGGACTGGTCGTAGATGATCGTGATGACGCAGGTGGTGTTGGCGCAGAACGTGTCCTGGGTGGCGGCGTTGGCGTAGCCGCCCTCGCTGAGCACGCCGACGTCGCGGGTGGTGTTGTCCGACGATCGTCGGACCTGGTAGAGCGGGCCGTTGTACGCGCCGTACAGCGCACGGGTGGTGCTGTGCGCGGCCACGCACGGCGTGCCGCCGGAGGCGTAGATGTCACACGGACCGGTGCCGGCGGCGTGGGCGACGCCAGGGGCGTCCGAGACCACATAGGCGCTGGCGCCGACGACGAGGACCAACAGGGTCCCGGCGGCGGCCATCAGGCGACCCAGCTTTCTCTGCACGTTCATCGGATCCTTTCGGGTGCGTGGTGGGGGTGTGGTGTGGCGATGGAATTGACGTCACACGTCATACCTGTGACATTAATGGTCGTCCATCTATTGACGCTAGTTGGCACACGTTGGTCATCGATCGATGAGCCTGAGGACGGATATGCTGGTCAGCGGAGCAAGGTGCGTCCCCGTGTCGGGGCAAAAGTCGATTCGAGGGCGATTGATGAACATCGGGGAGATCGCTCGCCGGGCGGGGGTGTCCCGCAGCACCGTTTCCTACGTGCTCAGCGGAAAACGCAGCGTGTCGGCGGCGACCCGGCAACGGATCCAGTCGGTCATCGACGAGTTGGACTACCGGCCGAACGCCAGCGCCCGTGCTCTCAAGGAGGGGCGCACCCGCACCCTCGGGCTGGTCATCCCGCCGGCGAGCCAGCGGTTGACCGACATGCAGCTCGGCTTCGTCGCCAGCGTCGTCGAAGCCGCCGCCCGCCACGACCTCGACGTGCTGCTGTCCCCCTCCGGCGGCGACCATGACCGGTCGTTCGAGCGGATCGTCACCGGGCGCCGGGTGGACGGCGTGGTCCTCATGGAGATCCGGTTGGCGGATGACCGGGTGACCCGGCTGACCAAGGCCGGGCTGCCGTTCGTCACCATCGGGCGGACCGCCGAGCCGCACGGGATGAGCTGGATCGACATCGACTACGCCGGGCTGATCGCCCGGTGCGTGCAGCACCTGGCCGACCTGGGGCACCGGCACGTGGCACTCGTGAACCGGTCCGCCGAGTTGGTGGCCGCCGGGTACGGCCCCAGTCATCGCGCGCTGACCGGCTTCCGCACGGCGGCGGCCGAGCGAGGATTGACCGGCGTGGAGGTCTGCAGCGGCGACGACACCGCCTCCGGCGAGACGTGTATGGAGCAACTGCTCGCGACGCACCCCGAGGTCACGGCGGTGGCCACCATCAACGAGGCCGCACTGCCCGGAATGCAGCGGGCGTTGACCGGCGCCGGGCTGTCCGTGCCACGCGACTTCTCCGTCACCGGAGTCGCCGCGCAGCACTGGGCGGAGGATTTCCGCCCGCCGCTGACCGCCGCCGACGTGCCGATGGTCGAGATGGGCGCCGAGGCGGTGTCGCTACTTCTGGAGATCATCGCGGCTCCCGGCGCCGTGCCACGACACCGCCTCTACAGCCCGCCCATCTCGTTGCGGTCCAGCACCGGCCCGGTCCGGGGCCGCTGATCCGACCCGGCTACCCGCCCCTGACACGCCGCTCCTCCTGGGCGGCGGCGAGGATGAGATAGCTGCTGGCGGTCCAGGTGTAGGCGCGGTCCCGCAGCCCGGTGCCGGTCTCGGCGTCGAAGTTCTCCGCGAAGCCGGACTTCTCACACAGCGCGAGGAACCGCCGACTGATGTCGTCGGCGATCCTGGTCTGCCCAGCCCGGCGCAGGCCGTCCTCGACCAGGACGGTGGAGGGCGCCCAGATCGGGCCCCGCCAGTAGCCGTCGGCGAGGTAGTGGGCCGAGTCGGTCGGCTCGGTGGCCAGACCGTGCGTGGTCAGGTGGGTCTCGACGCCGCGCGCCAGCGCGGCGGCGACCGGGGCCGGGAGGTCGGCCCCGAGCGCGACGGGCATCAGGTCGAGCAGGCTGCGGCTGGCTCGCCGGTGCCCGGTGTAGGGGTCCCGGGCGGTGAAGCGTTCGCCGTCCCACAGGTCGCGCAGCATGGCCCCGTGGATCCGGTCGGCCTCCTGCCACCAGCGGTCGGCGGGCTCACCCAGCTCGGTGGCGAGGTCGGCGAGGCAGCGAAGCTGCGAGACCAGGAACGCGGCGAGGTCGGCCGTCTCCAGGACCTGGTTGTCGTCGAAGGTGGTGGCGTTGTCCCAGCCGCTGTCGTTGCCGTGCTGATAGTGCGGCAGGTCGTGGCCGGGAGCCCGCCGCGCGTCCAGCCAGAACTCGGTCCAGCGGGCGAGCCGGTCGTACGTCTGCGCCAGCGCCGCCCGGTCCGGCGGCTGGGGGAGGCGTCGGCGCAGGTGCCGGAGGGCCCAGCCGTGGATCGGAGGCTTGACGTAGTTGTGCAGGACCTCGGAATGGGTGACCGAGTCGGGGAGCGCGCCGGTCTCGTCCTGGTGGTCGAAGGGCAGCTGGAACTGGTGCCAGGCCAGCTCCGGCTCGCCGGCCGCCAGGGCGATCGCGTTGAAGCAGTGGTCCCAGCTCCACACCTTGTCCATCCAGTGCTTGGACATCAGGACGGCCGGCCGGGTGACGAAGCCCGCCGGGGCGACAGTGGCCGACCACAGGACGTACGCGGCCAGCTCGGCGGCCGGGGTCTCCGGGCCGCGCCAGGGCGCGATCGCGTCGACGAACGCGGTGAACTCCGCGAAGCGGTCGCGGCGCAACTGCTCGAAGGTGACGGATCCGGCGTACGGGCGGCGGGCGGTGGCGTACTCCTCGATCGCGATCTCCCAGGGCTGGTCGTCGGAAAGGTCGAGGGAGCGGTCGGCCGTGCCGAGGGCCTGCGTGCCCCGGGTCCGCAGCGGAGCGCCGGAGAGCACCGTGACCCGGTAGCGGCGACCGGTCTCGTACGAGGTGAACACATGTGATCCGTCGACCGGGTCGGCGTACAGGTAGGTGCCGCTGAAGGGGGTGAGGGTGTGCGCGGCGGCGGCCACCCGCAGGCCTAGCCGGTGGCCCCGGATCCGCAGGGTGTCCGGCCCGTCGTAGACGGCCTCGATCCGGTCGGCCCCGTTGTGCCAGGTCAGCAGCGCGGGCGTGGCGACGACAGTGGTGCCGGCGACAGTGGGGGTGAGTCGCAGTACGGGGTGCAGGCCGGTCTGGTGGGAGACCAGGTGCAGGTCGTCGGCGTACGTCTTCTCGGCTACCACCGGGGAGATGTTGAACCAGGATCCGCGGTAGCTGAACGGGATGTCCTGGATTCCGAACTCCGGACCGGACGGGGCGACGGTCATGGGTGGCGGGTGCCTTTCTGTGGTGCGGGTGGTCGGTCCTGGACCGCGGCGGTTGGTCAGTCCTTGACGGCGCCGGCGGTCACGCCCATCGAGACGTACCGCTGGGCCAGGATCAGCAGTACGGCGGCGGGGATCGAGGCGACGACGGCGGTGGCCATGATGGCGTTCCACTGCTGGTTGTTGTTGCCGATGTAGTGGTAGATGCCGAGGGTGATCGGCTGGTAGTCGCCGCCTCCGGCCAGGGTCGAGGCGAAGATGAAGTCCGACCAGGACCACAGGAACGCGAAGAGCGACACCGTGACGATCGAGTTGCGGCTGACCGGCAGCACGACCGACCAGAAGGTCCGCAGCCGACCGGCGCCGTCGACCACGGCGGCCTGGAGCAGCTCGTCGGGGATGCCGGACATGAAGGCCGTGAAGATCAGGACAGCGAACGGCACCGCGAGCGTCGTGTCGGCCAGGATCAGGCCGGGCAGCGTGTTGAGGACGCCGAGAGTGAGGTAGATGGCGTAGAAGCCCATCGCCATGATGATCCCCGGGATCATCTGCGCGATCAGCAGCAGGAAACTCAGCGCCGGGCCGCCGGGTGGCCGGAGCTTCGCCAGCGCGTAGCCGGCGGGGGCCGCCAGCGCCACGGTCAGCACCACAGTGCCGAGACCGACCAGGAAGCTGGTGCCGAGGTACGGCAGTTGCTGGTCGAGCACCGCCCGGTAGCCGTCCAGGGTGCCGTTGATGGGGAACAGGTGCGGGGGACTGGCCCGCATGTCCTGGTCCCGGGTGAAGGACACATTGATCATCCAGTAGACGGGGAAGAGCATCAGCCCGGTCAGCACCAGGCCGACGCCGGTCTTCCACCAGGCCCGAGGCGTCGAGGTGGTCATCGCAGCTGCTGCCTCCGCTCGATCCGGATGTAGACCAGGCCGGCGATCAGCGCCAGCACGATGAGCAGGTTCCCGATGGCCGCGCCCGGGCCGAAATCGGGCAGCAGGTTGCCGAAGCCGAGCCGGTACGACCAGGTGGCCAGCGTTGCCGAGGAGCCGGTCGGACCGCCCTTCGTCATGATCCAGATGATGTCGAAGACCTTGAGCGTGTAGATCAGCCCCAGCAGCAGCGTGATCAGGGAGACGGGACGCAGCAGCGGGAAGGTGATCCCCCAGAACCGCTGCCACCCCGTCGCGCCGTCGAGCGCGGACGCCTCGTACATCTCGGTCGGGATCGCCTGCAGGCCGCTGTAGAGCACCACCAGGTTGAACGGGATGCCGATCCATACGTTCGCGATGATCACCGAGGTGAGTGACCAGCCCGGCGAGGTGAGCCAGTTGACCGGGTCGATCCCGACGACGCCGAGCGCCGCGTTGACCAGCCCCGAGTCGCTGTTGAGCAGCCACGACCAGGTCGACGCCGAGACGATCAGTGGCAGCAGCCACGGTACGAGGATCAGTGCCCGCAGCGTGCGCGACAGCGGGAAGTGCTGGTGGAAGAAGAGGGCCAGGGCCATGCCGATGGTGAACTGGAAGGCGAGCGAGGCCGCCGTGAAGACCACCGTGTGGGTCAGCGTCGGCCCGAAGGCCGGGTCGGCCAGGACCGTCCGGTAGTTGTCGAGGCCGGCGAAGGGCGCCCCGCCCTGCACGAACGAGCGGACTGTGTACTCGCGCAGGCTCAACTCGACGTTGCGGTAGAGCGGGTAGGCGTAGAAGGCCGCCAGGTAGATCGTCACGGGTGCCAGGAAGCCCCACGCCATCCATCGGTTGGGCCGGCGGGCACGGGACGGGGGAGGCCCGGATGGGGCGGCGGTCGCCGCCCCATCCTGGTCTCGTACGGCAGTGGTCTCGGTGGTCGAGGGCATGGTGTCGGTTCGGATTACTTACCTGGAGGTGGCGGCGGTCTGCGCGGCGGCCAGGGCCTCCTGTGGCGACTTCCCGCCGCTGAGGGCCGACTGCACAGCGGTCCACAGCGCCTCGGAGATCTTCGGGTACTTGGTGCCGAGGTTGTCACCCGTGCGGCCCTTGGCTGCCCGGACCGCCTCCACCCAGACCTTGAGCTTGGGGTCCGCTGTGGCCTGTCGTTCCTGCACGGCGCCGACGGGTGCGACGTAGGAGAGCGTGGTGTCCGTGGTGAGGAGGTTGTCGGCGTTGGTCAGGCAGGTCACGAGCTTCTGCGACGTCGCGTACCGGCCGGTCTTCTTCTGCACCGGAATGGAGACGAACTCACCGCCGGTGGGCGCCGGCGCCGGGCCGCCCACGCTGGCCGGGATCGGGATCGTGCCGTACGAGAAGCCGAGCTTCTCCGCGTTGGCCAGCTGCCAGGTGCCGTTCTCGGCGAACGCGTAGTCGCCGGTGGCGAACTCCTGCCAACTCGTGGTCTGGGTGTTGTTGATGATGGAGTTCGGGGCGTGGCCCTGCTTGAGCCAGTCGGTCCAGAGCGTCAGCGCGGAGACCGCCTGCGGTGAGTCCAGACTCGTCAGTTGGGCGCCCGATCCCCAGAACCAGGGCAGGAACTGGAAGCTGCCCTCCTCGGTGCCGATCGCGGAGAAGGTGATGCCCTTCTTCCCCTTGGCCTTCACCTTGGTCAGTGCCGCGGTCAGTGAGGCCCAGTCCTTGACGGCGGCGGGATCGACGCCGGCGGCGGTGAGCAGATCCTTGTTGTAGTAGAGGGCGAGGGTGTTCGCCCCGATCGGCACCCCGTAGGTCTTTCCGTCGCTCTGGCCGGCGCCGAGCAGGTTCTTCTCCATCGCCGAGACGTCGAGCTTGTTGTCGTCGGTGGTGGTGAGCGCACCGGCTTCGGCCAGGGTGGAGATGACCGGGTTGTCGACGATCAGGACGTCCGGCGAGTTTCCCTGCTGGGCGGCGAGCAGCGCCTTGTTGGTCAGGTCGGTGGTGTCGTATCCGGTCCGCTCGACCGTCACCCCCGCGTCGGTGCCGCACTTCTTGAGCAGCGCCACCCACTCGGAGTCGTCGGCGAACTGTGGATACGGGTCCCAGACGAGGTAGGCGCCGCCGTCGGCGGGGCCGTCGGCGGACGACGAGCAGGCGCTGCCTGTCACTGCGGCGAGAGCTATCACGGCGACGGCGGCCAGGCGCCGCCGACGACTGAATCCGGTCATGTGGTGCCTCACTTCAATCGATCGTCAGGTGGGGTGTGTCGGTTGATCGTCGCGGGTTGGAGCAGCCCAACCATGAGGCGAACCGATTCGACGAATCGGTTCGCCCGAAGATAGGTCTGGCCATGCCCGGGGGTCAAGGGCCAGTTGGGCGCGTCAGGGAGATCGCTGAGAAACGCAGGCTTCACCGGGGCGTCACTTCATTGACATCGTTCAGTCCCCGGTCCTACGATCCGTGCGAATCGATTCGCAAGCGCTGCCCTCCGGAGAGCGTCCCCCGCGCCCCACCAAGGAGCCGCCCGTGAAAACCCCGTCCCCCGGCCGGTCACGACGAGCCCGCGTGTCCGTGGCCCGACTCGTCGTCGGCCTGCTCGCCGCCGCTGCCGCCGTCACCGTCGTCCCGTCCCCCGCCCAGGCCGCCGACGAGTCGATCAGCGTCAACTTCGCCACCACGAACGGTGCGCCGACCTACCGCGCCTCCGGCTGGATCTACGGCATGACCGAGAACGCCAGCGGTCCGGCCGACCACTTCTACCGGGACGTCAAGTTCCAGTACATGCGCGCCGGTGGCGCGCAGTTGCCGGGCAGCGGCTGGGTCGGCGGCACCTACGACCGTCGCTGGAACTCCACACTCGCCCAGGCGCGTCGCACCACAGCCCTCGGCGGGAAGTTCATCATCCTGCCGCACGACCTCTGGGGTGCCGACGGCGCCGGGATCTCCCGCTTCCCCGGAGACAACGGCAACTGGACCGACTACGACAACTTCCTGACCCGCCTGATCAGCGACGTCCGGGCGTCCGGGCTGTCGGTGCAGTGGGACATCTGGAACGAACCCAACATCACCATCTTCTGGAACCGGCCGATCTCCCAGTACCTGGAGCTGTGGCGGCGCACCTACCAGCGCATCCGGGCGGAGTTCCCCAGCCAGCTCATCGTCGGGCCGAGCTGCGCCTGCGTACCGTCGACCAACCACGCCTTCTGGAACCAGTACCTGGACTTCGTCCGCTCGACGAACACGGTGCCGGACATCATCAGCTGGCACTCGCTGCCCGGTGACCCGGTCGCCAACGTTGCCGCCGCCAACGCCACCCTCGACCCGCGCGGCATCGCCCACCCGCGCCCGTACCAGATCAACGAGTACGGCGCGCCCGACGAGCAGAACCCGGCCGACGGCGCCTGGTACATCGCGCGCCTGGAACGGGCCCGGGCCGACGGCCTGCGGGCGAACTGGGCCAGCGGCGGCAGCCTGCACAACGACCTCGGCAACCTGCTGATCCGCAACTCGGCCGGCCAGCACCAGCCCAAGGGGGAGTGGTGGAACTACCGCTACTACGCCTCCCAGGTCGGGGAGATCGTCGCGGTGACCCCCAGCCAGTCGTACGACGCGTACGCCACGAAGACGGCCGGAGTGGCGAAGGTGCTGGTCGGCGCTGGTCGTACCACCGGGAACCTGACCGTCAACCTGCAACGCCTGGACACCACCAGCGGCATCGTGCAGAACAACCAGGTCCGGGTCGTCACCCAACGCATCCCGCACAACGGTGGCGGTGCCGTGGCGGGTCCGGTCACTGTCTCGAACAGCGTGGTCGGGGTGTCCAACAACAACGCCACGGTGACCGTGCCGTACTCCAACCAGACCGACACGTACAGCGTCACGCTGCTGCCCCCCTCGGACGGTGGCTTCCAGTCGGTGGCGGTGGCCCAGCACTCGCAGCAGTGTTTGAACAACGCCGGTCTGAGCACCGCCGACGGCAACGTCCAACAGCAGAATTACTGCGACGGCGGTGACCAGCAGCTCTGGAACTTCGTCCCGGTCGCTGGCGTGGCCAACACCTACACCGTGGTCAACCAGCAGAGTGGCAAGTGTCTCGACGTCAGCGGTGTGTCCACCGCCGACGGCGCGGCGGTGCACCAGTGGACCTGCCTCAACAGTTCCAACCAGCAGTTTGCTCTGCGCAAGGTGACCTACTCGGGCAACGACTCGCACGACTACCAACTCGTCGCCCGGCACAGTGGCAAGTGCGTCGATGTCAACGCGGTCTCCACGGCGGCCGGCGCGCTGGTCCACCAGTGGACGTGCAGGGCGGTGAACCAGGGCAGCCCGTTGAACCAGACCTGGCGGCTCCTGGGGCGGTAGTCGTCCCGAAGGCAGGTGACGCGCTGGCTGTCGGCCCACTGGCAGTCAGCGCGTCACCGGACATCACATTCATTGACATGAATAAAACAAAGGTCCTACCATTCGCAGCGATTCGCCATCGCCACCACCCGCCCGTGGCGCGTCGACGATCTCCCGCGCTTCCACGACTCCGAGGAGCCACCTCGTGCGAACCCCGTCCCGCAGTGGGTCAGGAACAGCCCGCGACCTCATCCCGAAACGCCAACGCGTCCGACGTCTGACCCTCCTGGCCGGTGCGCTGGCCGGGGTGCTCGTCGTCGTCGGCATCGGCGTCGGCACCACCCCCGCCAGTTCGCCCTTCGCCGCCAGGGCCGCCGCGGCGGCCACCATCCCGCCCGGGCAGAGCACCCCCATCGTCGGCACGCCGTCCGGCCGCTGCCTCGAAGTGCCAAACTCCAGCACCACGAACGGCACCCAGACACAACTCTGGGACTGCAACGGTGCCGCCGGCCAGACCTGGACGTGGACGTCGAGCAAGCAGATCCAGGTGTACGGCAACAAGTGCCTGGACGCCTCCGGCCGCGGCACCACCAACGGCACCCAGGCGATCATCTGGGACTGCAACGGTCAGAACAACCAGCAGTGGAACGTCAACAGCAACGGCACCATCACCGGCGTGCAGTCCGGGCTGTGCCTCGACGCCAACGCCGCCGGCACCGCCAACGGCACCAAAATCATTCTTTGGGCGTGCAACGGCGGCACCAACCAGCAGTGGGCCTCGCCGACCACCACCACCCCGCCGCCGACCAACCCACCGACCGGCGCGCGCCCGTGCGACATCTACGCCTCCGGCGGCACCCCGTGCGTCGCGGCGCACAGCACCACGCGGGCGCTCTACGAGGCGTACGCCGGCAACCTCTACCAGGTCCGACGCTCGTCGGACAACACGACCCGCAACATCGGGCTCACGGGCACCGGCGGCACTGCCAACGCGGCGACGCAGGACTCGTTCTGCACCGGCACGACCTGCGTGATCACTGTGGTCTTCGACCAGTCCGGGCGCGGCAACGACCTGTGGTACCAGGGGTCGAGCGTCGTTCCGGGCTCCCCGCAGAGCAAGCCGGCGATCGCCACCTCGGAGTCGCTGACCGTGGGCGGCGCGAAGGCGTACTCGCTCTACATCAACCCGGGCAACAGCTACTGGCGCGACGGGCACCTCACCGGAGTGCCGACCGGCGCGGCGCCCGAGGGCATGTACATGGTCACCAGCGGCACCCACGTCAACAGCGGGTGCTGCTTCGACTACGGCAACAGTGAGACCACCCGCAAGGCCGACGCCGCCGGGGCGATGGACGCCATCAACTTCAGCAAGCAGTGCTGGTTCGGCGGCTGCTCCGGCAGTGGTCCGTGGGTGCAGGCGGACCTGGAGTGGGGTCTCTTCCCGGGCGGCAGCAGCTCCTGGAACCCGAACCAACGCTCGTTCGCCAGCAAGTTCGTCACCGCGACGCTGAAGAACAACGGCACCACCCGGTTCGCCATCAAGGGCAGCGACGCGCAGGCCGGCAGCCTCTACACGCTGTACGACGGCTCGCTCCCGCCGGGATACAGCCCGATGAAGAAGCAGGGCGCGATCATCCTGGGCAGTGGTGGTGACTGCTGCAAGCCCGACGGCGGCGCCAACCTGAGCGCCGGCACCTTCTACGAGGGGGCGATGGTCGCCGGCTACCCGTCCGACGCGGTCGAGAACGCCGTGCAGGCCAGCGTGGTGACCGCCGGATACCGCTGATCCTGACCACGCCGTACGAGTCGTGCGCCGGTCACCACCTCGTGGTGAC
>NZ_JBEZEH010000137.1:0-19430 GCF_040648775.1 Micromonospora sp. NPDC049089 | reverse complement strand
GCCAACGCCGCCCCGCCACGTGTGGTGGGGGGGGCGCCCCCCCCCCTCCGCGGCGGTGATGAAGCACCCCCGCCGTCGCGGGGGCCGCCCGGGCCACGAGGCCCGGCCGGACGGCGGAGGCTAGTCGCTTGTCGCGTTGGCCGGGCGACGCCGCGCCGCGTCGTCGGCGATGATCACGGTGGCCACCATCAGCGCGACGCACAGGCTGAACAGCCACGACTCGTCGGCGACGAGCCAGGCGGAAACGGGTGCCTGAAGCGCGGCAAGCAGGAAGCCGAGCCAGGCGAGTTTGCGCTGACGCGTGGAGAGGATTCCGGAGCCTTGATGCATCCCGAAATTCTTACGCGAACCGGCCGGCTTGCCGTCCTCCGATCGGCCGATTCTGGATGAGCTGTCCGTTTTCTCGACCGTACGGACACGACTTCTTTGCGGCGCGAGCGATCGGGTGCCGGCGGCGCTAAGGTGCCCTGCGGCAGGATGGTTTCTCGTGTCCACCACGCCCGCGCGTCCCCGCGCCGCACTGCTCCTGCTGTCCTACCTCGCGTTCGTCAGTCTCGGCCTGCCCGACGGCCTGCTCGGCGTCGCCTGGCCCTCGATCCGAGGCGACTTCGACGTGCCGACCGAGGCCGTCGGGTGGGTGCTCACCGCCGGTACCGTCGGCTATCTCACCTCCAGCGTGCTGGCCGGCTTCACGCTGGCCCGGGTCGGCGTGGGCGCCCTGCTCGCCGGTAGCACCCTGCTGGCCAGCCTGGCGTTGACCGGCTACTCGGTGAGCCCCGTGCTGGCGGCGCTGGTGGGCTGTGCGCTGCTGCTGGGGCTCGGCTCCGGCGCTGTCGACTCCGGGCTCAACGCGTACGCCGCCGGGGCTTTCGGGCCCCGCCACATGAACTGGTTGCACGCCTTCTTCGGTCTCGGCGTGGCCATCGGTCCACTGATCATGACCGCGGTGCTGAGCGCCGGGCTCGCCTGGCGCTGGGGGTACGGCATCGTGGCCGCCGCCCAGCTCGTCCTCGCCGCCGCGTTCGCGCTCACCGTGCGGGCCTGGCGGCGTGACGCGCCGGCCGGCACCGAGGCGGGTGCCCCGACGGGCACGGCCGCCCAGGGCGTGCCCGCCGCCGCGGATTCCGGGCCGGCGTCCACCGCCCAGGTCCCGGTGAGGGACACGCTGCGGCTGCCGGCGGTCTGGTCGGGGACGCTCGCCTTCGCGCTGTACGTGGCGATCGAGGTGTCCGCGGGGCTGTGGGCGTTCCTGCTGCTGACCGAGGGGCGTGGGCTCAGCGCGGCGGTGGCCGGCGGCTGCGTCTCCGCGTACTGGGGCAGTCTCTTCGTGGGCCGGGTCGTGCAGGGTCTGGTGGCCGAGCGCCTGGGGGCGGGGTTGGTGTTGCGCGCCAGCCTGGCCGGGATGGCCGTCGGCGCGGCGCTCATCGCCGTTCCCGGGCCGGCCGTCCTTGCGGTGCTCGGCCTGGTCGTCGTCGGGTTCGCCGCCGCGCCGGTGTTTCCGCTGCTCACCCTCACCACCGCCGAACGGGTCGGCGCGGCACACGCGGACCGCGCCATCGGCCTCCAGATCGGCGCGGCTGGCATTGGTGCGGCGCTCGTACCGACCGGGCTGGGCGTGCTGATCGGCAACACCTCGGTCCAGGTGCTGGGCTCGGCCCTGCTGGTGCTCGCGTTGGCGCTGATCGCGCTCTACGAGTGGGGCGCGCGCCGACCGTCTGCCGGACCTCCCGTGCCGGCGGTGCCGGCCCAGCCCGCGGGCGATCCTCAGACGTCCGGCCCGGTACGGCCGGTGGTGGACGGGCGGTAGGCGCGCTGCGGGTCGGTGTCCTCCCGGCTGTTGCCCCGGACCGCACCGTCTCGGTCCGACGCGGCCGGCCCGTGCCCGAACGCGGCCTCCTCGCCGGCGTCGTTGCCCGTCACGTCGTCGGCCTGCCCGTCGAGGCTGGAGCCCGACACGGCGCGCTCCAACTCCTCCAACGGAAGCCGCTCCTCGTCCCGCCACACCCTGATGTTGTCGTCGGTCATACCTTCAGCCGTACCCGGGCACGATGATCGCAAACGGTGCCCGCCGAGCAGGCTCGGACACGGCGATGGCCGCCGGGATACCGGCGGCCATCGCAGGTCACTGCTGCCCGGGGTCACGGCTGCGGACGGTCCACCTGCCCGCGCCACGCGCCGGTCTCCTGACCACGCCGCTCGATGTAGGTCTTGAACCGCTCCAGGTCGCCCTTGGCCCGTCGGTCGACGATGCCGAGCTTGTCGCCGGCCTGCTCGACCACGCCGTGCGGCTCGAACTCGAGCTGCAGGGTGACCCTGGTCTTGTCCTGGTCCAGTCGGTGGAAGGTCACCACGCCGGCCTGCTGCGTGCCGTCGGTCGAGCGCCAGGCGACCCGCTCGTCGGGGAGCTGTTCGGTGATCTCCGCGTCGAACTCGCGCTTCACCCCGGCGATGTCCACAGTCCAGTGGGTCATCGTGTCGGAGAGCTGCCGGACCTCCTGCACACCCTCCATGAACTGGGGGAACTCCTCGAACTGCGTCCACTGGTCGTACGCGGTGCGTACGGGTACGGACACGTCCACATGTTCGGTAACGCCACTCATCGGGGAACCTCCTTCAGTCGCCGGTGGATTGCCGGATCGGGGGCGATCCTGGTCACCAGCGAGTTGTCTCGTTCTTGTTGCCCAGCGCCGCCCACACCTCGGAGACCGTCTGGTAGGTGGTGCCCTCGGGCAGCCGTTCCAGCGCCGCCACGATGTCGTCCGGCGCCTCGTTCTCGCGAGCGCTGGCAATGAGCACCAGACGGTCGCCCGGCAGCGCGCTCATCGAGATGAACCGGCCGAGCCGGCTGCGCTGCTCGACGTCCGTAGAGCTCATGCCCTGCGGGGTGCCGGTGCGCAGGTCGCCGGCCGGGGCGGTGGTCGTCTCCGGCTGGTCCTCGCCAGCCGGTTCCGGCACCCGCGACTCGTCGACCCGAGAGCCACCGGTCCCCGGCCCCTGTACGAGGCCGCTGACCTCCTGACTCATCTGTTCGTCGATCCTCGGTCCGTGCTTGCTGTTGCCACGCTCCATGCCTTCTGCGCTACCCGGCACCCGGGCCGATAAACCGGCACCGGCCCTCGGCCCGGCCGTGGGCCGGACATCCGGGCGGGAAACGGAGGCTCACTCGTCGGCGGGCTTGCGGGGCGGCAGCACCGGCTCGTCCGGGTCCGGGTCGCCGGCCTGCAACTGCCGCCCGCGCTGCACCTCGGAGTTGATCTGCACGCCCAGCATCAGTGCGGAGTTGGACAGGTAGAGCCAGACCAGGAACGCGATGGCCGCCCCGAGGCTGCCGTAGGTGGTGTTGTACGAGCCGAAGTTGGCCACGTAGAGGCCGAAGCCGAAGGACGCCGCCGCCCAGGAGATCAGGGCCACCGCGCCGCCCGGGGTGAGCCAGCGGAACCGGGGCTGGCGCACGTTCGGTGCGATCCAGAACAGCAGGGACAGCAGCACCATCATGATCATGGCGAGGACCGGCCACTTCGCCACGCTCCACGTCGTGCGGGCCAGGCCGCCGGCGTTGACCAGGTCGCCTACCGCATCGGTGACCGGCCCACTGACGATCAGGGCGAGGGCGACCACCGCGAGCAGCACCAACGTGATCGCCGCCAGGCCGATCTGCAGCGGCCGGAGCTTCCAGACCGGGCGGCCCTCGGTCACCCCGTAGACGGCATTGGAGGCGCGGGTGAACGCGCCGATGAAGCCGGACGCGGACCAGAGCGCGCCGAGCAGACCGAAGCTGAGCAGAAGCTTCGGGTTGCTCTGCTCCAGCACCACGGAACGGATCACCTTCAGCACGCCGCCCTCGTCGTCGCTGAGCACCGCCCCGGCACCGACCTGGTTGGCCAGGTCGACCACGGTGTCCAGGGTCCGCTCGCCGTCGGAGACCAGGCCGACCAGCGCCACCACCACGATGGCGGACGGGAAGAGCGCCAGGACCCCGTAGTAGGTCAGCGCGGCGGCCCAGTCGGAGCAGTTGTCGTTGACGAAGTTCTGCACGCTGCGGGCCACCACTCCGCGCCAGGTCCGCCAGCTCAGCTGCCGCATCCGTCGGGGCACCCGGGTGTGTTGTGTGCCGTCGAGCGTCGTACCCGGCTCCGTGGTCGTCATGCCCGCTCCCTGCGCCCCGGCCGCCGGACGACCGGTCGTCCGGTCTGGCCTGGCCCGCCGGTACCCGGATGGGGAACTCGACAAACCCGCCCGGTGCCCGACCGCCGCCGCTACGGTTTGCCGCCCGGTCACCGGGGAACGGTCACAGTGACCCTGTCGACACGGAGGAGGACGAGATGCCCGGGCGCGAAGACCTGCCCAGCACGCTGCGACGCTCCCCGGAGAAGGCGCAGCGCACCTGGGAGAAGACGCACGACTCGGCGGTGGAGACCTACGGCGAGGGGGAGCGGTCGCACCGCACCGCCTTCGCCGCGGTGAAGCATCAGTTCGAGAAGGTGGGCGACCACTGGGAGCCGAAGGGCCGCAAGGGCCCCAGCGACCAGCAGGCCGCCGGTGGCGGGCCGGAACGACGGGCCCCCACCGCCGGTGGCGTCGACGCCAACGCCACCAAGGACCACCTGATGTCGGTGGCCCGCAAACTCGACGTGCCAGGGCGGTCCAGCATGACCAAACCGGAGCTGGTCACGGCCATCGAGAAGGCCAACGACCGCGCCACCCGCAGGGCCCGCGGCGACTGATCGCCGCCGCACCCGAGCACGACCGACGCGGTACGGGCGGACGCTCCACCCCTGCGTCCGCCCGTGCTGTTCTCACCAGTGTCCGCCCCCCGGCGCCTCGATGTGCACCGCCTTCGTCGCGGTGAACTCGTCCAGCAGCTCCGGGCCGTACCCGAAGCCCTGCCCGCTGGCGCGGCGCGGATGCGCGGCACCTCCCGGCGCACCCCCGAACACCGCGTTGACCTTGACCGTGCCCACCGGCAGCTCCCGCCACGCCCGCTGCGCGTGACTCATCGACGGGGTCAACACCGTGGCGGCCAGCCCGTACGGGGAGTCCGCGGCGCAGCGCAGCGCCTCGTCGAACGAGTCGACCACCACCACCGGTGCGACCGGCCCGAAGGTCTCCTCCCGGACCAGCGGCATGTCATGGCGACAGTCGGTGACGACGGTGGCCGGGTAGAACGCCCCCGGTCCGTCCGGCACCTCACCGCCCACCCGCACCCGTGCGCCGTCCGCCAGCGCGGCAGCCACCTGACCGTGCACGTGGTCCCGGTGCCGCCGGTCGACCAGCGGCCCCAGCTCGGTGCCCGGGTCCCGGCCCGGCCCGACCCGCAGCGCTGCGGCGCGTCGTACCAGCGCGGCCACGAAGTCGTCGGCCACCTCCCGGTGCACGTAGAGGCGCTCCACCGCCACGCAGATCTGCCCGGCGTTGGCGAACGCGCCGAGCGCGGCCTGCTCCGCCGCCCACTCCGGGTCGACGCCCGCGTCCACGATCAACGGGTCACTGCCGCCGTTCTCCAGGAGCACCTTCGCCCCGGTACGGGCCGCCGCGGCGGCGATCGCCCGCCCGGTCGCTGTGGAACCCACGTGGGCGACCACGTCGACGTCCTGCGCCGCCAGCGCCGCACCCACCTCCGGACCGCCGGTGAGCAGCGACAACACGCCGGCCGGCAGTGCCTCATCCAGTGCTCGGGCCAGCAACCAACCCGTCGCCGGTGTGCGTTCGCTCGGCTTGTAGAGCACCACGTTCCCGGTCACCAGGGCCGCTCCGAGCAGTCCACAGGAGACCGCCACCGGGTCGTTCCAGGGGGTGATGGCCGCGACCACCCCGCGTGGCTGCGGGGTCAGGAAGTCCAGCGCGGCCGTCTCGCCGTTCAGCGTGCGCCCGCCGCGCAGCGGCGCCAGTTCCGCGTACTGTCGCAGGGTGCCGATCCCCGCCTCGACGCCTCCGCGGGCGTCCGCCAACGGCTTGCCCATCTCCGCGGTGACCGCCGCCGCCAACTCATCGGTGACCGCCTCCACCGCGTCGGCGGCCCGGTGCAGCGCCGCCGCCCGTTCCGCCGGGGCGGTCGCCGCCCACTGGGCCGCCGCGTTGCGGGCCGCCTGGGTCGCCTTGCCCACCTCGTCGGCGGTGGCCACCGGCACCGTGCTCACCGGCGTGTCGTCCGCCGGATCACGCACCACCAGTTCGCCGCCGTCGCCGCCCGCACCCCACACCCCGCCCACCAGCTGCGCAACCGTGTACATGCGGCGCTGGATGCCCCGGCCTCGTCGAGGCAAACGCGTTTCGCCCGGTTGCGCGCCGGGTAGGCGGATCCGATGACAACCACCACCGCGCCGAGCGCGGACGCCGTCATCGTCGGGGCCGGGCACAACGGCCTGGTGGCGGCGAACCTGCTGGCCGACGCCGGCTGGGACGTGGTGGTGCTGGAGGCGACCGCGGTGCCCGGCGGCGCGGTCCGCTCCGCCGAGGTCACCGCGCCCGGCTACCTGAGCGACCTCTACAGCTCGTTCTACCCCCTCGGGTACGCCTCGCCGGTGCTGGGCGGCCTGGACCTGGGTCGACACGGGCTGTCCTGGCGGCACTCGCCGGACGTGCTGGCGCACCTGCTGCCCGACGGTCGAGCCGCGGTGATCAATCGGGATCCGGATGTCACTGCCGCGTCGCTGGAGCAGTTCGCCCCGGGGGACGGTAAGCGCTGGCTCAACGCGTACACCGACTGGCTCGACGTGGCCGAGCCGATGCTGGAGGCGATCACCTCGCCGTTCCCGCCGGTACGCGGCGGGCTGGGCCTCCTGCGTCGGCTGCGCGTCGCCGGCGCGCTGCGACTCGCGCGCCGGCTCGTCGTACCGGTCCGCAAACTTGGCGACGAACTCTTCGACGGTCCCGGCGGGCCGGCCCTGCTGGCCGGCTGTGCCCTGCACACCGACCTGTCCCCGGAGGAGGCCGGCTCCGGGGTGTACGGCTGGCTGCTGGCCATGCTCGGCCAGCAGATTGGCTGGCCGGTGCCCGACGGCGGCGCGCAGCAGATCACCAACGCGCTGGTGGATCGGCTACAGGCGCGTGGCGGGGCGATCCTCTACGGCGCTCCGGTCGACCGGGTGCTCACCGCCCGAGGCCGGGCGATGGGGGTCCGCACCGTCGGCGGCGCGCTGTGGCGGGCCCGGCGGGCCGTGCTCGCCGACGTGCCGGCGCCGGCGCTCTACCTCGACCTGGTCGGCGCCGCGGCGCTGCCGTCCCGGCTGGTGGAGGACCTGGCGTACTTCCGGTGGGACGGTTCCACGCTGAAGGTGGACTGGGCGCTCTCCGCGCCGGTGCCCTGGACGAACCGGCAGGTGGCCGGCTCCGGCACCGTTCACCTCGGCGCGGACCTGAACGGGCTCACCCACTACGCCAGCGAGTTGGCCCGTGGCGAGCTGCCCCGCGACCCGTTCCTGCTGGTCGGGCAGATGTCGGTGGCAGACCCCAGCCACTCCCCGCCGGGCACCGAGTCGCTGTGGTCGTACACCCACCTGCCGTTCCGGCGGAACTGGCGGGCCGAGGAGGTCGCCGGGCACGTGCAGCGGATGGAGGACGTGCTGGAGGCGGCGGCCCCGGGTTTCCGCAGCCTGATCGTGGGCCGACACGTGGCCGGGCCGGCCGATCTGGAGAAGGGCAATCCGAGCCTGGTCGGTGGCACGCTCGGCGGCGGGACCGCCGCCGCGTACCAGCAGCTCTTCCTGCGCCCGATCCCCGGCCTGGGACGGGCGGACACCCCGGTGGACCGGCTCTTCCTGGCCAGCGCGTCGGCGCACCCCGGCGGCGGTGTGCACGGCGCGCCCGGCGCGAACGCCGCCCGGGCGGCCCTGGCCCGCGACCGAGCGCTCACCGGCCGCGCGTACGCCGCAGCCATCACCACCGCCCACCGCGCCATCTACCCCACCTAAACGCCACCCGTCACCCCGGGTACCAGACCCCGGAACCGCCCGCCGCCGTCGATCATGGAGTTGTGGTGGGTGACAAAGCACCTGCCCGGGTTCTAAACGGGTACCACAACTCCATGATCGACCGGCCGGGCTGGGGCTGGGTTTTTAGCGGGTGATGTTGCGGTGTTTGCTGCGGAGGCGGAAGGGCATCAGGGCGCTCTCCACCTTGGTCGCGGTGGTCATCTTGGAGACGCCGTCGCGCCGCTCCTCGAAGCGGATCGGCACCTCCAGGATGGTGTGCCCCAGCTTGGTGGCGAGGTAGTGCATCTCCACCTGGAAGCTGTAGCCGTTGGACTGCACCCGCTCCAGGTCGATGTCGCGCAGGGCTTCGGCCCGCCAGATCTTGAACCCGGCCGTGAGGTCCCGGATGCGTACCCGCAGCAGGGTGTGCACGTAGAGGTTGGCCCAGCCGCTGAGCGCCCTGCGGTAGAGCGGCCAGTTCTCGTCCAGCTCGCCGCCGGGCACGTAGCGGGAACCGATCACCACGCTGGCCTGGGTGGAGAGCAGCGCGCCGAGCATCCCCGGCAGCGCCTCAGGCGGGTGGGAGAGGTCCGCGTCCATCTGCGCCACGTACTCGGCGCCGCCCTCGATCGCGCGGGTCATCCCGTCCACGTACGCCCGGCCGAGGCCCTCCTTGCCGGCACGGTGCACGACCTCGATCCGGTCGGGGTTCTCGATGGCCAACTTGTCGGCCACCTCCCCGGTGCCGTCGGGGGAGTTGTCGTCGGCGACGAGGATGCGCAGCCCTGGCAGCGGCAGCGCGAGCAGTCGCTCGACCAGCGTCGGAAGGTTGCCCGCCTCGTTGTAGGTGGGCACGACGACGGTCAGGCGTGCGTCCCGCCACGGCGACGGCAACTGCACCGGCTTGATCATGTCGGTCATCCTCGGTTTGCGGACAAGGGTCATGGAAAGGGTATCTAGTTCCCGCATTCGGTCGGAGGGAGGCACCCCTTCCGGGTGTTGCGGGCCTCCGCCGCCCACCGTGCGTGGGCGTCTAACCCCTGGTCAGAGGCTTGTGGTGGTCAGCTCCGACGGCGAGCGACAACGGTGAGTGCGAGCGCCGCGACGGCGAGCGCCACACCGGAGAGCGCCGGTTTGTGCGTGCCGACCCAGAGTGCCGCGGAGCGGTCTCGCGCCTGTTCGCGGAACACGCCCGCCGTGCCCCGGTCCGTGTCCGCATCGCCCGGGTGATCCAGATTGTCCCGCCAGGTCGCCGGATCGATCTTCTCGCCGGTCTGCTGGCTGTCGTAGCCGTCGCGGGCCAGCTTCCGGTCCAGCAGGCCGGGGAACAGGGCGTCGGCCACCCGCACCTGCCAGGTCGGGCCACCCACGTTCAGCTCCCTGGTGCCGCGGTCGGCGGCCCAGACGATGGCGCGGGCGGCCAACTCCGGAGTGAAGATCGGCGGCACCGGCTGCGGATGCCGGGGCAGCCGGGTGCGGACCCAGGAGAACTGCGGCGTGTTGACCGCGGGTAGCTGCACCATCGACAACTTCACCCCCGGGCAGTCGTGCAGCAGCTCGGCGCGCAGCGAGTCGTTGAACCCCTGGACGGCGTGCTTGCTGGCGCAGTACGCCGCCTGGAGCGGGATCCCCCGGTAGGCCAACGCCGATCCCACCTGGACGATCGTGCCCCGCCCGTGCGCCCGCATGTGCCGCAGCGCGGCGAGGGTGCCGTGCACGGTGCCCAGGTAGGTGACCTCGGTGACCCGACGGAACTCGCGCGCCGGAATCTCCCAGGCCGGCGCGAACACCGACGCCATCGCGTTGTTGACCCACACGTCGATGCCGCCCCAGTGGTGCACCACGTCGTCGGCGGCCTGCTGCACCGCGCCCGCGTCGGCCACGTCGACCCGGTACACGCGCACGTCCGTCGCGCCGCGCAGTCGGCACTCCCGCTCGGCGGCGACCAGACCCGCCTCGCCCCGAGCCAGCAGTGCCAGCCGGGCGCCGCGGGCCGCGTACGCGTGGGCCACGGCCCGGCCGACGCCGGCGCTCGCGCCGGTCACCACCACGGTCCGTGTCACTGTCACCCCTTCTGTCGGGTGGCGATGTCGGAGAGTCGGGCCAGGGTCTCCCGGTTACGCCGGTGCAGGACGAGATCGTTGATCTTGTTGTGGACCCAGCGGAGCGGTCCGGCCGCGAAATCCTCCCCGAGACGCACCCGGGTGGCGCCGTCGCCGACCGGTTCCAGGGTGAAGGCCACGATCGCCTCGCCCGCCGGCCAGAGACCGGCCTTGAGCACGAGCCGGTGCGGCGGTTCACAGACCAGCACCGTCGACGCGTCCTGCAACGAGACCGGCCATGGCCCGGCCCGGTGATGCAGTTGGCTGCCCACCCGGGGCCAGGCGTCGTCCACGTCCCGCATGTGTGCGGTGCCCACCACCCAGTCGCTGTACGTCCACCCGTCGGCGAGCACGTCGAACACCTGCTGCGGGGGAGCGTCGATCACTTTCTCCACAATCGCCACTGGGCTTTCATACCCACGCCACGTACGGGCTAACGACCGGCGGGGTTAGCTTCTCCGGGGCGGCGGGTAAGGCCTTCCCGGGGCATCGCCGGCGGCGCTGGCCCACCCCCTCGACGGCGACGTTTACTCCTCGGGGCGCAGGGAACCCGCCGGCTGTGCGACAGGACCAGGGGGATCCGTATCAGCGCAGGTCAGCACAGGTGTATGCCGCCGCTGACCGCGCCGGTTCCGGATCTGTCGCAAGCCCCCGAGCGGTGCTCTACGACGCGGTGCTGCTGGACCGCGACGGCACCCTGATCGAGGACGTGCCGTACAACGGCGACCCGGAGAAGGTACGGCCGGTGCCGGGCGCGCGGGCGGCCCTGGACCGGCTGCGCGCGTCCGGGCTGCGGCTGGCGGTCGTCACGAACCAGTCGGGCCTGGCCCGGAGCTACTTCACCGCCGAGCAGATGCGGGCGGTGCACGCCCGCGTCGAGGAGCTGCTGGGCCGGTTCGACGCGTGGTTGGTCTGCCCACACGACGACGCCGACGGCTGTGACTGCCGAAAGCCGGCGCCGGGCCTGGTGTACGCCGCCGCCCGCGAGCTGGGCACGACGCCGTCCCGCTGCGTACTCGTGGGCGACATCGGCCGGGACATCGGCGCCGCCATGGCCGCCGGGGCCGCAGGGGTGCTGGTGCCGACCCCGGTCACCCGGCCGGAGGAGGTCGCAGCCGCCGGGTGGGTGGCCAACGACCTGCCTGCTGCGGTGGCGGAGATCCTGCGCCGCCAACAGGCCGTGCAGCCCGCGACTCCGCCCACCGAACCGGTACGGACGGCGCTGGTGGTCCGCTCGGACTCGGCCGGTGACGTGCTGGTCACCGGCCCGGCGATCCGCGCCGTCGCGGCCGGAGCGCAGCGGGTGGTGCTGCTGTGCGGTCCGCGCGGTCGGGCCGCCGCCAACCTTCTGCCCGGCGTCGACGAGATCATCGAACATCCGCTGCCGTGGATCGACCCCACGCCGGGCCATGTCGACCCGGAGGCCATGCGGAGCCTGACCGCGCGGTTGGGCGCGGTCGGCGCGGACCAGGCGGTGGTGTTCACCTCGTTCCACCAGTCCGCCCTGCCGCTGGCGCTGCTGTTGCGAATGGCGGGGATCAACCGGATCGCGGCGATCAGCGACGACTATCCGGGCTCGCTGCTGGACATCCGGCACCGGGTGCCGGTGGGCGTCCCCGAACCCGAACGTGCCCTTTCCCTGGCGGCCGCCGCCGGCCATCGGCTGCCCGACGACGACGAACCGGTCCTGCGGCTGCGCCGGGACGCCGTTCCACCACGCCCGGCCGACCTGGGCGATCCGGGGTACGTGGTGCTGCACCCCGGATCGGCCGCGTCGAGCCGGGCCTGCCCGCCCGACGTGGCCACCCGGATCGCCGGGGCGCTGGTCGACGCCGGGCACCGGGTGCTGGTCACCGGCGGCCCGGACGAGCGGGCGGTCACCGCCCAGGTCGCCGCGGCCGGCGGGACCGACCTGGGCGGCCGCACCGACCTGGCCGGGTTGGCCGCGATCGTCGCGGACGCCAGCGCGGTCGTGGTCGGAAACACCGGACCCGCGCACCTGGCGGCGGCCGCCGGTGTGCCGGTGGTGAGTCTCTTCGCGCCGACCGTCCCGTTCGGTCAGTGGGGGCCCTACCGGGTGCCCACCGTCCGGCTCGGCGACGCCGCCGCGCCCTGCCGGGACACGCGGGCGGCCAGTTGCCCGGTCCCCGGGCACCCCTGCCTCAGCGGCGTCGACCCGGGCGATGTGGTCGACGCGCTCCGGACCCTCACCGCCAGCGGTGGTGGCGGCCGATGAACATCCTGCTCTGGCACGTGCACGGCTCCTGGACCACGTCGTTCGTGCACGGCAGCCACCGCTACCTGATTCCCACCACACCCGACCGCGGCCCGTACGGCCTCGGCCGGGCCCGCACCTACCCGTGGCCGGACAGCGCGGTCGAGGTCAGACCGGAGGAGCTGCCGAGCGCTGACGTCGACCTGGTCATCCTGCAACGCCCCGAGGAGATCGACCGGGCCGAGCAGTGGCTCCGTCGCCGCCCCGGCCGCGACCTTCCGGCGATCTACGTCGAGCACAACACCCCCAAGGGCGACGTGCCGAACACCCGTCACCCGATGGCCGACCGCGACGACCTGCTCATCGCCCACGTCACCGGGTTCAACCAGATCTTCTGGGACACCGGCGACACCCGCACCACAGTGGTCGACCACGGCATCGTCGCCCCCTCCGCGTCCTACACCGGGGAGCTGGACCGGCTCGCCGTGGTGATCAACGAGCCGGTGCGGCGAGGCCGGGTCACCGGCACCGACCTGCTGCCCCAGTTCGCCGAGATCGCGCCGCTGGATGTGTTCGGCATGGGCGTCGCCGGCCTGGCCGACCACCTCGGGCTGCCCGCGGACCGGCTGACCAGCCACGACGACGTGCCCCAGGAGCGGATGCACACCGAACTGGCCCGGCGGCGGGCGTACCTGCACCTGTGCCGGTGGACTTCCCTCGGGCTCAGCCTCATCGAGGCGATGTCGATCGGCATGCCGGTCGTCGCGCTCGCCACCACCGAGGCGGTGATGGCGGTGCCCCCGGAGGCGGGGGCGCTCGCCACCCGGACCGACACCCTGCTCGACGCCGCCCGCCGGTTCATCGCCGAACCGGACACCGCGCGGCAGGCCGGAGCGGCGGCGCGAACCGCCGCGCGCGACAGATACGGCCTCGACCGTTTCCTCGCTGACTGGGACCGGCTGCTGGAGGAGGAAGTATGCGGATCGCGATGATCTCGGAGCACGCCAGCCCGCTCGCCGTCCTCGGAGGGGAGGATGCCGGCGGCCAGAACACGCACGTCGCGGAGCTGTCCGCCGCGCTCGCCGCCGCCGGGCACGAGGTGCGGGTCTACACCCGCCGCGACGCACCTGACCTGCCGGTGACCGTCCGCAGCCCGGACGGGTACGACGTGGTGCACGTGCCGGCCGGCCCGGCCGAGCCGGTGGCCAAGGACGCGCTGCTGCCGCACATGCGGGAGTTCAGCCGCTGGCTGATCGAGCGGTGGCGCGGCGGCGACTGGGTGCCCGAGGTGATCCACGCGCACTTCTGGATGAGTGGCCTGGCGGCGCTGACCGCCGGCCGGCAGACCGGGGTGCCGGTGGTGCAGACGTACCACGCGTTGGGCACCGTGAAGCGCCGCTACCAGGGAGTGCAGGACACCAGCCCGGCCCGCCGGATCTCCTACGAGCGGGAGCTGGGCCGCTCGGTGGACCGGATCGTCGCGCAGTGCCGCGACGAGGTGGGTGAGCTGGTCCGGATGGGTGTGCCCCGGTCCCGGATGACGGTGGTGCCCTCCGGGGTCAACCTCGCCACCTTCGCGCCACTCGGGCCGGCCGCCGACCGGGAACCGGGACGGGCCCGCATCCTCACCGTGGGTCGGCTGGTCGAGCGCAAGGGCTTCCAGACCGTGATCCGCGCGATGGAGCTGGTGCCGGACGCCGAGTGCGTGGTCGTCGGCGGCCCACCCGAGGGGCTGTTGGAGACCGACCCGTACGCCCGCCGGCTGCGGGCACTCGCGGAGTCGTGCGGGGTGGCCGACCGGGTGCACCTGGTCGGCGCGGTGCCCCGGGAGGAGATGGGCCGCTGGTACCGCTCGGCGGACCTGCTGGTCGCCGCGCCCTGGTACGAGCCGTTCGGGTTGACTCCGCTGGAGGCGATGGCCTGTGGGGTGCCGGTCGTCGGCACGGCCGTGGGCGGCATCCGGGACACCGTTGTCGACGGGACGACGGGTGACCTCGTGCCGGCCCGGGACCCGCACGCGCTGGCCGCCGCGATACAGGGGTTGCTCGACGACCGGATCAGGCGCTTCGCGTACGCGACGGCGGCGCGTGAGCGGGCCCGGGAACGGTACTCGTGGGCGGCCACCGCCGAGCGGCTGGTCGAGGTCTACAGCGAGGTGGCCGCCGTGCGCAGGCCGACCCGGGTGGTGGCCTGATGCCGACGGGCAGCCTGCTCGACACGCACCTGACGAACCTCGCCGCGGCACTGGTGCCGTACCGACGGTGTGAGCGACAGCTGGCGCGCTGGGGCGCGGACCTGGCCCACCGGTTGGTCGCCGGGGGTCGTCTGCTGGTGGCCGGCAACGGCGGCAGTGCCGCCGAAGCCCAACACCTCACCGCCGAGTTGGTCGGCAAGCTGCACGACGACCGTCAGCCGCTGTCCGCGATCGCGCTGCACGCCGAGACGAGTGCGCTCACCGCCATCGCCAACGACTACGGCTACACCGAGGTGTACGCCCGCCAGGTGCGCGCCCACGGGCGCCCGGGCGACATCCTGCTGTTGCTGAGCACCAGCGGGACCAGCCCCAACCTGGTCGCCGCCGCGCGGGCGGCCCGCGAGGTCGGGGTGACCACCTGGGCGCTCACCGGCGTCGCCCCCAATCCGCTCGCCGAGGCCTGCGACGACGTGCTGGCCGTCGCGTCCCCGGACACCCAGGTCGTCCAGGAGCTGCACCTGGTGACCAGTCATCTGCTCTGCGAGTACCTCGAACAGGAGTTGCCCGCCGCGCTGGCGGCAGCCGCCGATCCGGCGGTCGTCCACCCCGTGCCCGGGGAGCCTGCACCGGCCGGTCGGCTGGCTGCCGCGCCGGTACGCACCGGGGTCGAGGTGGTGCTCGACGGCGGGCCCGGACGGCAGGTCGACGCGTGAGCCGGACAGCGGGTCGGCGAGTGAGGATGAGGAGGCAAGCGTGAGGGGACCGGTGGTGGTGCTCGGGGACACCCTGCTCGACCGGGACGTGGAAGGTGTGGTCAACCGGCTCTGCCCGGACTCCCCGGTGCCGGTGCTCGACGAGACGGTGGCCACCGACCGACCGGGGGGCGCCGGGTTGGCGGCGGTGTTCGCCGCCGCGCAGGGCGCCGAGGTGGTGCTGGTGACGGCGCTCGCCGACGACGCAGGCGGGGCCCGACTGAGCGCGCTGCTCGCCGCCGCCGGCGTGCAGGTGTACCCACTGGCCCTTTCCGGCGCGACGCCGGAGAAGATCCGGCTGCGGGCTCGGGGGCGGGTGCTGCTGCGCCACGACCGGGGCGGCGTGTCCGGGGAGCCGGGTCAGCCCTCCGACGAGGTGCTCCGGGTGATCGCCGAGGCGTCTGCGGTGCTGGTCAGCGACTACGGTCGGGGGGTGGCGCGGGAGCCCGCGCTGCGTGCCGCGTTGGCCGCCACCCGCGCGCCGGTGGTGTGGGACCCGCATCCGCGCGGCCCGGCGGCCGTGCCCGGCGTACACCTGGCCACGCCGAACGAGTCCGAGGTGCGTGAGCTGGTCCCCGCGCTGCCCGGCGCGTCCCGACTGGCCACCGCGTCGCGGGGTGCCCAGGGACTACGGCGGCGGTGGCGGGCCGGCGCGGTAGCGGTGACGCTGGGCGGCGACGGCGCGCTGCTCTGCCACGCCGGGTCGACGCCGCTGGTGGTACCGACGCCGGGTAGCGCGGAGGGGGACACCTGCGGTGCCGGCGACCGGTTCGCGGCGGCGGCCAGCGTCGCACTGGCCCAGGGCGCGCTGGTCTCCGAGGCGGTGCAGGTGGCGGTCGCCGAGGCGTCCGCGTACGTGGCCGGTGGGGGAGTGGCCACGGCGCTGCCTCCGTCGGCGCCGGCGGTGCGGGGCCGGAGTGCGCCGGAGCCGCGCGCCCTCCAGCCGGGACCACGGGGTGGTGCGATGGCCGACCGGGTGGGAGTGGCCGCTGTCGCCACGCTCCTGGGTGAGGTACGCGCCGCGGGTGGCACGGTGGTGGCGACCGGCGGTTGCTTCGACCTGCTGCACGCCGGGCACGTGGCCACCCTGGAGGCGGCCCGGCAGCTCGGCGACTGTCTCATCGTCTGCCTGAACTCCGACGCCAGCGTGGCCGGGTTGAAGGGGCCGGACCGGCCGGTGCAGTCCGAAGACGACCGCAGCCGACTGCTGGCCGCGTTGAGCTGCGTCGACGCGGTCCTCGTCTTCGATGAGCCGACCCCGCAGGCGGCGCTGTCCTGGGTACGCCCCGACGTCTGGGTCAAGGGCGGCGACTACGCCACCGGCGGTGGGGACGCCAGCGCCGCACTGCCGGAGGCGGAGGTCCTGCGCCGCTGGGGTGGGAACACAGTCGTGGTGCCCTATCTGGACGGTCGTTCCACCACCGACCTGATCGTCCGCACGCTCGCGGAGCGGACCCGATGACCGCCACGCGGCCCGGTGCCGGGCCCACCGTCCTGATCACCGGGGGCGCCAGCGGTCTCGGCGCCGCTGTGGTCGCCGCGGTGGCCGCCTCCGGTGGCCGTCCGGTCGTGCTGGACCGGCAGCCGCCGGCCGACGGGGTGTCCTGGACCGAGTGCGACCTGGCCGACACGCGAGCCGCCGAGGTGGCCACCCGGCACCTCGCCGAGCAGGCCGGTGGCCTGGACGCCGTGGTGACCGCCGCCGGCACCGACGTGCCGGGCCGACTCGCCGACCTGCCGGGGGAGACCTGGGACCGGATCGTCGCCGTCGATCTGCTGGCCACCGCGGCGGTGATCCGGGCCGCGCTGCCGTTCCTGGTCACCTCCCGGGGCCGCATCGTCACCGTCGCCTCGACCCTGGGCGTCAAGGCGGTCAGCGACGCCACCGCGTACTGCGCGGCGAAGTTCGGCGTGGTGGGGTTCACCCGAGCCCTCGCCGCCGAGCTGGCCGGTCAGGTCGGCGTCACCCTGCTCATCCCGGGTGGGATGCGCACCGCGTTCTTCGACGAACGTGACCCGCAGTACAAGCCGGGGCCGGACGCGAACCTCAACGAGCCCGCCGACACCGCCGCCGCGATCATGTTCGCGCTCAATCAGCCGCCCGGTTGCGCGGTGCGCGAGATGGTGGTCTGCGCCGAGCAGGAGACGTCGTACCCGTGATCCTCGTGCTGCGCGCCCTCGGCGTCGGCGACCTGGTGACCGCGGTGCCCGCGCTGCGGGCGCTGCGGGCCGCGTACCCGTCGCGGGAGCTGGCGCTCGCCGCGCCCGGCTGGCTGGCCCCGCTGGTCGACCTGGTCGGTGGCGTCGACCGGCTGGTGGACACGGCGGGGCTGGATCGCCCTCTCCGGGCGGGGCCGGCCCCGTGGATCGCTGTCAACCTGCATGGGCGCGGCCCGCAGTCGCACCGGCTGCTCGCGGCCACCCGGCCCGGTCGGCTGTTCGCCTTCGCCAGCCCGGACGCCGGCTTCGCCGACGGCCCGCGCTGGGCCGCCGACGAGCACGAGGTGGACCGGTGGTGCCGGCTGCTGTCCTGGTACGACATCCCGGCCGACCGCGCCGACCTGAGCCTGCGTCGGCCCGCTGCGGCAGGGCTGCCCAGCGGTGTCACGGTGCTGCACCCGGGCAGCAAGATCCCGGCCAAGCGGTGGCCCGCCGAGCGGTTCGCCGGTCTGGCCCGGGCACTGACCGACCAGGGGCACCGGGTGCTGCTCACCGGCTCGGCCGACGAACGGGCGCTGGCGGCCCGGGTGGCCGAGGCGGCGGGCCTGAGCTCGGACGCCGTGCTGGCCGGCCGGACCGACCTCGGCGTGCTCGCCGCGCTGGTGGCCGAAGCCCGGCTGGTGGTCAGCGGGGACACCGGCGTCGCCCACCTGGCCACCGGGTACGGCACCCCGTCGGTCGTCCTCTTCGGGCCGGTGCCACCGGCGCACTGGGGGCCGCCACCGGACCGGCCACGGCACCGGGTGCTCTGGGCCGGCGAAGGAGACTGGCCCAGGTGGGATGGGGTAGGAAGCCACCCGACGATGGCGGCTCTGCGTCTCGACGAGGTGCTGGCCGCCGTGGCCGAGGTGGAGAAGGTGGTGCGGGTCTCCGGTGCGGTTGCGGCGTAGCGACCCGGGTCGACCGGGGTACGGACGGCGTCGGCGCGGTCGGGGCTGGCTCTTCGTCGACCCGTCCGGTGCGCCGGTGCGGGATCCGGACGTCCTGGCCCGGCTGCGGGAGTTGGTCATCCCGCCGGCCTGGCAGGACGTGTGGATCGCGCCGCACCCGAACGGGCACATCCAGGCGATCGGGATCGACGCGGCCGGACGCAAGCAGTACGTCTACCACCCGCGGTGGCGGGAGAAGCAGGACGAGGCGAAGTTCGACCGCGTGCTGGAGGTGGCCCGGCGGCTACCGGCGCTGCGTGAGCGGGTGGGGCGCGACCTGGACGGGCCCGGACTGGGCCGGGACCGGGTGCTGGCCACTGTGGCCCGACTGCTGGACATGGGGATGTTCCGGGTCGGCAGCGACCAGTACGCCGCCGGCGACGACCCGACCTACGGGGTCGCCACCCTGCGCCCCGAGCATGCCCGGTCCCGCGGCGGCTGCGTGGTGCTCGTGTTTCCCGCGAAGGGGGGCATCGAGCAGGTACGCCGGATCGAGGACCCGGAGCTGTGCCAGGTGCTGTCCAATCTGCGCCGTCGTCGGCGACGGGCGGAGCGGCTGTTCGGCTACTGGGACGGCAGGGAGTGGCGCGACGTGCGCAGTGACGAGGTCAACGGCTACCTGCGCGACGCCAGCGGTGGGGAGATGACCGCGAAGGACTTCCGCACCTGGCACGCCACTGTGCTCGCGGCCACCGAGTTGGCCACCGCCGGTCCGGCCCGCTCGGTGACGGCCCGGCGAAAGGCGGTGGTCGCGGTGATGCGTGCGGTGGCGGAGCTGCTGGGCAACACGCCGACGGTGGCGCGTGCGTCCTACGTGGATCCTCGGGTGGTCGACCTCTACCACGACGGAGTGGTGGCGTCGGTGGATCCGCAGGCGCCTCGCGAGGAGGCTGAGCAGGTGGTCCTGAAGCTGCTGGAGGGGGCCTGACCGGCCCCGTCGGCGATTCTGGGGGGAAGCGCGACGGAGCCGGAGCCTCGGGCCTCAGCGGGGTGCCACCGGGCGGCCCGCCCCGGGCCCGGCCCCCGGGGCCCAGCCCACCCCCCCCACTGGGGGCCCCCCACCCCCTGGGGGCCCCCGGGCTGGTAGGATGTCGCGCGCCAGATGTAG
>NZ_JBEZEH010000136.1:0-19481 GCF_040648775.1 Micromonospora sp. NPDC049089 | reverse complement strand
GGCAGGGCAGGGCAGGGCAGGGCAGGGCAGGGCAGGGCAGGGCAGGGCAGGGCAGGGCAGGGCAGGGCAGGGCAGGGCGAGGTTAGGGGAGTTGTTCCTTGCGGGTCTGGTCGGCCAGGTGGGCGGGCATGGGGTCGTGGCGGACGAAGTGGCGGCGGAAGGTGCCGGTGCCGGCCGTCATGGAGCGCAGCTCGACGGCGTACCGAAGCAGCTCGGTGGCTGGCACTTCGGCGCGGACGAGGGTGCGGCCCTCGGTGTCCGGGTCCGGCTCGGTGCCGAGCACCCGGCCGCGTCGGCCGGACAGGTCGCCCATCACCGTGCCCACCGAGCCGTCCGGAACCCGGATGGTCACCTCGTCGATCGGCTCCAGCAGGGCCGGCTGGCCACGCTCGGCGGCGTCGCGTAGTGCCAGCGCGCCTGCGGTCTGGAAGGCCGCGTCGGAGGAGTCGACGCTGTGCGACTTGCCGTCGACCAGTGTCACCCGCAGGTCCACCACGGGGTGCCCGGCGACCAGCCCCCGCTCCAGTTGGGCGCGGACGCCCTTCTCCACCGATGGGATGTAGTTGTGCGGCACCGCCCCGCCTACCACCCGGTCGACGAACTCGAAGCCACTGCCGCGGGGCAGCGGCTCGACTTCGATGTCGCAGACCGCGTACTGGCCGTGGCCGCCGGACTGCTTGACGTGGCGACCGTGCCCCGTCGTGGGCACTGTCAGCGTCTCGCGCAGCGACACCTTGACCGGTTCGGTGTCCAGCTCGACGCCGCCGGCGCGCAGCCGGTCGAGCACCACGTCCGCGTGTGCCTCGCCCATGCACCAGAGCACCAGTTGGTGGGTCTCCGGGTTGCGCTCCAGCCGCAGCGTGGGGTCGCCGGCGACCAGGCGGGCGAGGTTGCGGGCCAGGGCGTCCTCGTCGGCGCGGCTGCGAGCGGCGATCGCCACCGGCAGCAGCGGCTCCGGCATCTCCCAGGGGGCGATCAGCAGCGGGTTGTCCCTGGTCGAGATGGTGTCGCCGGTCTCGGCGCTGCCGGACTTGGTGATCGCGCAGATGTCACCGGCCACGCAGAGCGACACTTCCCGCAGGGTGGCGCCCAGCGGGGTGTAGATGTGCCCGACCCGCTCGTCGGCGTCGTGGTCGGGGTGCCCGCGTTCGGCCATGCCGTGCCCGGAGACGTGCACGGTCTGGTCGGGGCGCAGGGTGCCGGAGAAGACCCGGACCAGCGAGACCCGCCCGACGTGACGGTCGATGGTGGTCTTGACGACCTCGGCGACCAGCGGCCCGGCCGGGTCGCAGCTCAGCGGCGGACGCGGCGAGCCGTCCACGCCGGTCACCGCTGGCAGTTCGTGCTCCAGCGGCGACGGGAACGCGGCGGTCAGCACCTCCAGCAGCACGTCGAGCCCGACGCCGGTGTGGGCGCAGACCGGCACCACCGGGTAGAAGTGGCCCCGGGCGACGGCCTTCTCCAGGTCGTCGATGAGCACCTCGTCGCCGATCTCCTCGCCGTCGAGGTAGCGGTCCATCAGGGTCTCGTCCTCGCTCTCGGCGATGATCCCCTCGATCAGCTCGTCGCGGGACTCGTCGATGGCCCGCTGGTGCTCCGGGTCCGGGTCGCGGACGTCGGCGGGCAGCCCGGCGCTGTAGTCGAAGACCCGACGGGTGATCAGGCCGAGCAGCCCCTCGGTGGAGACCCCGTCGTCGCCGAGCATCGGCAGGTAGAGCGGCATCACGTTGTCACCGAAGAGGCGCTGGCAGAGCGCCACCGTCTCGTCGACGTCGGCGCGGGGTTGGTCCAGTCGGGCCACCGCGACAGCGCGGGGCATGTCGACGGCGGCGCACTCCTCCCACAGCGCGACGGTGGCCGCGTCCATGCCGCCGGCGGCGGAGACCACGAAGAGCGCGGCGTCGGCGGCCCGCAGCCCGGCGCGCAGCTCACCGACGAAGTCGGCGTACCCGGGGGTGTCCAGCAGGTTGACCTTGATGCCGTTGTGCAGCAGCGGCGCGCAGGACAGGCTGACGGAGCGCTGCTGGCGTACGGCGGCGGGGTCGTGGTCGCCGACGGTGGTGCCGTCGACCACGGTGCCGGCGCGGCCGATCGTGCCGGTCGCCGCGAGCAGGGCCTCGACCAGTGTGGTCTTGCCCGCCCCGGAGTGCCCGACGAGCACCACGTTGCGAACCCGCTCGGGCTCGGTCACCACCGGCGTGCCGCCGGTGGAACCCTTCTCGTGACTCTTCTGCGCCATGGGGCGCACCTCCCTCAGCCGGTGGTGGTGGCGACCGCCGCGCGACGGGAAGCGGCCCGGGGCGAGTGCGCGGCGATATCCTCCGGTGGTCTGCTGCACAGCGGGAACGGGACGGGCGGACGGGTGAGCTGGCTCACCTCCCGGCTCGATCTCACACCCGTTGCCGGGTAGGCACAAGCCTCCCCCGGGCGGGTCGGCGGTACCGTCCGTATCGCCGGAGCTGGGCGGACCGTTATCGTGGGGACCGCCATGGCGAAGATCTTCCAAGTGTCGGCCCGCGCGGGGATGACCCGCGTCGTCGAGCCGATTGCCCGCGCCCTGCTGCGCGCGGGCGTCACCCCCAATGCCGTCACCGTCGCGGGCACCGTTGGTGTGCTCGTCGGCGCGCTCGGCTTCGGTGCTCGCGGCCATCTGGTCGCGGGTGCGTTGATCGTCACCCTGTTCGCGCTCACCGACCTTCTCGACGGGACGATGGCCCGGATGAGCGGTGGCTCCACCAGGTTCGGCGCGTTCCTCGACTCAAGCATGGACCGGGTCGCCGACAGCGCCGTCTTCGGCGCGGTCGCGTACTGGCTGGCCACCGAGGGCGACCACTCCGGTGTCGCCGCCGCGTTGGTCTGCCTGGCCGCCGGCAGCCTCGTCTCCTACGTCAAGGCCCGCGCCGAAGGGCTCGGCATGACCTGCAACGTGGGCATCGCCGAACGCACCGAGCGACTGCTCATCGTCGGGGTCGGCGGGATCCTCACCGGTGTCGGTGTCGATCCGGCCCTGGAGATCGCGCTGTGGCTGCTCGCCGCCGTGTCGATCTTCACGGTGGGGCAGCGGATGACGCACGTCTACCGCCAGGCCCAGCAGCTCCAGCCGGACGGCCAGGCATGAGTGGCGTGCCGGCGACCCGGCGTCGGAAGAACTGCGGCCGAGTCGCGTGAACCTCACCGAGCTGGGCTACATCGCCGGGTGGCGGGTGGTCCGCGCGCTACCCCGGCCGTTGGTGGCGGCGGCGTTCCGGGCGGGCGCGGACCGCGCCCACCGCGCCGGCGGCGGGGGTACGGCCCGACTGCGCGCGAACCTGCGCCGGGTGGTCGGCCCGGAGGTGCCCGACGCCGAGTTGGACGATCTCGTCAAGCGTGGGTTGCGTTCGTATGCCCGGTACTGGATGGAGGCGTTCCGGCTGCCCGGCCTGAGCCGGTCGCAGATCCTGTCCGGCTTCCGGCTCGACGGCGCCGAGATGCTCGCCGCCGACGTGGCCGCCGGTCGGGGCGCGGTGGTGGCCCTGCCGCACGCCGGCAACTGGGATGCCGCGGGAGCCTGGGTGGCGGCCACCGGTTGGCCGATCACCACTGTCATGGAGCGGCTCAAGCCGGAGGGCGTGTACAAGCGTTTCCTGGCCTTCCGAGAGGTCCTCGGGATGGAGATCCTGCCGACCCACGGGGGGCCGCGTCCGGCGTTCGACGTGTTGCTGGACCGGCTGCGGGCCGGTGCGGTGGTGCCGTTGCTGGCCGACCGGGACCTCTCCGCCCGGGGGGTGGAGGTGGACTTCTTCGGTGGGAAGACCCGGATGCCCGCGGGGCCGGCGTTGCTCGCGCTGCACACCGGCGCGCCGCTCTACGTGGCCTCGTTGTGGTACGAACCTGATGCCGCCTGCGCGTCGCTGGTTGGTCCGTTGCCGGTGCCGGGCCCCGAGGTGGGGCCGCTGGACGAGCGGGTCCGGTCGCTGACCCAGCTGATCGCCGACGGTCTGGCGGCGGGTATCGCCCGTCATCCGGAAGACTGGCACATGTTGCAGCGGATGTGGCTGGACCAGGCGAGGTCGGGGGAGGGCGCGGCGCTGCCCTCGTCGGCCTCCGGCCCGGCCTGAGGAGGTGGGCTGACGGATGCGGATCGGCATCGTGTGCCCGTACTCCTTCGATGTGCCCGGTGGGGTGCAGAACCACGTCATGGACCTGGCCGAGGCGCTGATCGCGCTGGGTCACGAGGTCAGCGTGCTCGCACCGGCCGACGAGGATTCGCCGCTGCCGGAGTACGTGGTGTCGGCCGGTCGGGCCGTTCCGCTGCCGTACAACGGTTCGGTGGCGCGGATCGCGTTCGGCCCGGTGTCGACCGCCCGGGTTCGGCGGTGGATCACCAACGGTGATTTCGACGTGCTGCACGTGCACGAGCCGCTCACGTTGAGTTTGTCGCTGCTGGCCGTGCTCAGTGCCCGTGGCCCGGTGGTGGCCACGTTCCACACCGCGATGACCCGTTCGCGGGTCCTCGCCGCCGCGCAGGGTGTGCTCCAGATCGTGTTGGAGCGGATCACGGCCCGCATCGCGGTGAGCGCGCTGGCCCGCAAGGTGCAGGTCGAGCACATGGACGGCGGGGCGGTGGAGATCCCCAACGGGGTGGCGGTGGCCAAGTTCGCCGACGCCGAGCCGTTGCCGGGTTGGCCGGGGGAGTGCGCGGCCGGCACCGGCGGCACGCTCGGCTTCCTGGGCCGGTTCACCGAGGCGCGCAAGGGCTTCCCGGTGCTGCGCGACGCGTTCGTCGCGCTGGCCGCCACCCGGCCCGGTCTGCGGTTGCTGGTCGCCGGCCCGGGTGACCCCGACGACCTGTACGACCAGTTCCCGGCCGAACTGCACGAGCAGATCACGTTCCTCGGCCTGGTCAGCGAAGCGGACAAGGCGCGCATGTTGCGCAGTGTGCACCTCTACGTCGCACCGAACACCGGCGGTGAGTCGTTCGGCATGATCCTCACCGAGGCGCTGGCGGCGGGCACGACGGTCATCGCCAGCGATCTGGACGCGTTCCGGCGGGTGCTCGACGGTGGGCGGGCCGGTCGGCTCTTCCCCACCGGAGACTCGGTGGGGCTGCGTGACGTGCTGACCGAGCTGCTGGACGACCCGGCCGCGCGGGCCACGCTGACTGCCTGTGGCGATCAGGTGGTCGCGAATTTCGACTGGCCGGTGGTTGCTCGCCGCGTTCTGGAGGTATACGCAGCGGCGATCGAGGCAACCGATGGGCGGGTCATCGACCAGGAGTGGGTGGGGCTGAGCTGAGCCGGTGTGACGGATGGTGCGGTGGTGACCGGCGGGACCGGTCCGGCCGCGCCCAATCGGACGAAACGGAGCAGCACTACGATGCCGCACATGTGGTGGGTGGTGGCCGCGAGCGTGGTCGTGGGGCTGGTCGCGGCGTACCTCATCTGGACCGCCGGCCGGGTGGAGCGGCTACAGGGCCGCGCGGAGCTGGCGGCCCGGGCCCTCGACGCCCACCTGCTGCGCCGCGCGGCGGCAGCCGCGGTCCTGGCTGAGCGGCGTTTCGGCGTCGAGCTGTACGCGGCGGCCCGGATCGCCCTGGACGCCGGTCCGGACGAGCGGGAGGCGGCGGAGAACGACCTCACCCGGCAGTTGCGCGGCGTCCAGTTGGACCCGGGCGACCCGGACTGCGTGGCGGTCATCGCCGCGAGCCGTCGGCTCGCGTTGTCCCGGCAGGTGCACACCGATCTGGTCCGGGACGCCCGTTCGGCGCGCAGCCGGCCGCTGGTGCGCTTGTTGCGGATGGGGCGGGGCCGGGAGTGGCCGCGTTACTTCGACATCGACGACCCGACCCTCGTCGTGCCGGCGGACGTCCCCGCCGCCTGACCTTCGACGGTTGCCGCCCGCTTCCGGACGGGTACGGCGGCCCGGTGACCAGTGCCACAGCGCAGGCCACCGGGGGTCTGATTGGCTGTCGGTGCGGCGTTGCACCGCGCGTAGCATTTCCGCCGCCAGCCCCAGAGCATGTCCAAGGAGCGATGACCCGTGCCCGAAAACACCGCCTCGAACACCGGTAACGCCCCCGTCGTCGGCACCGCCCGCGTGAAGCGTGGCATGGCCGAGATGCTCAAGGGCGGCGTGATCATGGATGTCGTCAACGCCGAACAGGCCAAGATCGCCGAGGACGCCGGCGCCGTCGCGGTGATGGCCCTGGAGCGGGTGCCCGCCGACATCCGCGCGCAGGGTGGGGTGTCCCGGATGAGCGACCCCGACATGATCGACGGGATCATCGAGGCGGTCTCCATCCCGGTGATGGCCAAGGCCCGCATCGGCCACTTCGTGGAGGCGCAGATCCTCCAGTCGCTCGGCGTGGACTACGTCGACGAGTCCGAGGTGCTGACCCCGGCCGACTACGCCAACCACATCGACAAGTGGGCGTTCACGGTGCCCTTCGTCTGTGGAGCGACGAACCTGGGCGAGGCGTTGCGCCGGATCACCGAGGGCGCGGCGATGATCCGCTCCAAGGGCGAGGCCGGCACCGGTGACGTTTCCAACGCCACCACCCACATGCGGAAGATCCGCCAGGAGATCGCCCGGCTGGCCTCGCTGCCGACCGACGAGCTGTACGTCGCGGCCAAGGAGTTGCAGGCCCCGTACGAGCTGGTCAAGGAGGTCGCCGAGAGCGGCAAGCTGCCGGTGGTGCTGTTCACCGCCGGCGGGATCGCCACCCCGGCCGACGCGGCGATGATGATGCAGCTCGGCGCGGAGGGCGTCTTCGTCGGTTCCGGCATCTTCAAGGCGGGCAACCCGGCTCAGCGGGCCGCCGCGATCGTCAAGGCGACCACCTTCCACGACGACCCGGACGTGCTGGCCAAGGTCTCCCGGGGCCTGGGCGAGGCCATGGTCGGCATCAACGTCGACGAGATCCCGCAGCCGCACCGTCTGGCCGAGCGGGGTTGGTAGGCATGGGCGCGCCCACCATCGGTGTGCTCGCGCTCCAGGGTGATGTCCGCGAGCACGTGGCGGCGCTGGCCGCGGCGGGCGCGGACGCCCGCCCGGTCCGCCGTCCGGCGGAGCTGGACGCGGTCGACGGCCTGGTCATCCCGGGCGGCGAGTCCACCACAATGAGCAAGCTCGCCGACATCTTCGAGATGCGCGAGCCGATCGACAAGCGGATCGCCGACGGCATGCCGGTCTACGGCTCCTGCGCCGGAATGATCATGTTGGCGACCGAGGTGCTCGACGGTCGACCCGATCAGCGGGGCTTCGCCGGCATCGACATGACCGTCCGGCGCAACGCGTTCGGCCGGCAGGTCGACTCGTTCGAGGCGCCGGTGACCGTCGCCGGGGTGCCGGGCGAGCCGTTCCACGCGGTGTTCATCCGCGCGCCGTGGGTCGAGCGGGTCGGTGCCGGCGTCGAGGTCATCGGGGTGGTGTCCGACGGGCCGGCCGCCGACCGGATCGTCGCGGTGCGACAGGGCAACCTGCTGGCCACCTCGTTCCACCCGGAGCTCACCGGTGACCTGCGCGTGCACGCGTACTTCGTGGACCTGGTCCGCGCTGCCGGATGACGGGGTGCCCGTCGCTCAGCCGGCGACCGCACGCAAGCGCCCCGGGCGGCGGCCCGCCAACTCGTCGAGCGCGGTCGCTGTGGCGGCGTCGGCGGGCAACTGCACCACCAGCCGCTGCGGGTCTGCCCCGGGCAGCTCCAGCGTCTCGCTGTTGAGGCGGAGCAGCCCCGCCTCGGGGTGGCGCACCGTGAGCAGGCCGGCCCGTGCGGCGGTCACCGGTCGCCGCCGCCAACGGTCGGTGAACGGCGCTCCCACCGTCCGGGCCAGCCGCTCGGCGAAGGCGTCGCTGGCCGGGTCGCCTCGCCGCAGCAGGTGCAGCTTCGCAACCTGCTGATCGGCCACCGCCGACCACTGCGGGTAGTGCCCGCGGGCCCGCTCGTCGGTCAGCACGAACCAGACCAGGTTCGGTCGCGATCCGTCCAGCAGGCCGAGCGGGCGGGCCAGCCGCTCGAACGGGTCGTTCCAGGCCAGCACGTCACCGAGCCGGTTGAGCACGTACGCCGGGGTGTCGCGCAGCGCGTCGAGCATGGCGCGGACCGTTGGCCGGACGGTACGGGAAACCGTAGGCCGGTCGCCCGAACAGAGCTGTCGGGCGTGCTGGGCCGAGGCGAGCTGCCGCAGGTGTTCCCGGTCGGCGCTGTCCAGGCGCAGCGCGTCGGCGAGCGCGGCGAGGATCTCCGGCGACGGCCGGGTGTCGCGGCCCTGCTCCAGCCGGGTCAGGTATTCGACGCTGACCTGCGCCAATGTCGCCAGTTCGGCTCGGCGCAGCCCGGGGGTGCGGCGGCGCGGCCCCTCGGCGAGGCCGACCTCGGCCGGTTGCCGCGCCTCGCGACGACTGCGGAGGAATGCGCCCAGCTCTCCGTCCATCACCGACCAGTCTGGCAGCCGGCATCGGCTGGTGGGTGGCCCTGACAGGGCCATCCTCGCTGCGGTCTCCCCGGCCCGTGCCGTCGCGCACAGGATCGTGGTCATGACAAACGCACAGAGCACGGGTCCGCTGCGGATCGGCCTGATCGTGGGCAGCACCCGTCCCGGCCGACGTGGCACGGCGATCGCCCGTTGGGCCATGGAGGTGGCGGAGCGGCACGAGGTGGTACGTGTCGGGGACGCCGTCTGCACCCTCGTCGACCTGGCGGAGCAGGAATTGCCACTGCTCGACGAGCCGGTGCCGGCACTGTTCGGCGATTACCGGCGCCCGCACACCCTGCGGTGGGCGGCCGTGGTGGACGCCTGCGACGCCTTCGTGTTCGTCACCCCGGACTACAACCGCTCGATCCCGGCCGCTCTCAAGAACGGCATCGACTACCTGTACGCGGAGTGGACCGACAAGGTGGCCGGGGTGCTGAGCTACGGCGTGCGGGGTGGCACTCGGGCAGCCGACCACCTGCGGGCGATCCTGACCGAGGTGCGGACCGTGGTGGTGCCGACGGAGGTGGCACTGTCGATCTTCACCGACTTCGACTTCACCGGGGCCGACCCTGGTGACCCGACCGCCGGCCGCTTCGCGCCGGCCGACGGCCGGGAGGCGGAGTTGTCGGCGATGCTCACCGAGATTGTGACCCTGTCGCGAGCAGGGCGTCCGGTCGACCCGGCGCGGGTGGCGGCCGACCAGGCGGAGCTGGTGAGCTGAAATGGAGACCATCCTGATGAGGTGAATCCGCTTTCCCGGCGTCTGCCCGATTTGGGCAGGCGCGGGGAGGCCGCCACGCGCGGTGCGTGACAGCGACCCGAGGGACGTCGGTAGGATTGCGGAGATTCGGCAGGGCCATCTGCCCGCCACGGCTTCCACCAGAGCTGACCGGCACCTCCGCGTGCGCCGGTGGGAGCGGGGCGTGAGCGGTGCGGTCGATGCAGACGGCGGGTAGCAACGGAGGTAGAAGATGTCCGGCCACTCAAAGTGGGCGACGACCAAGCACAAGAAGGCCGTCATCGACGCCAAGCGCGGCAAGATGTTCGCCAAGCTGATCAAGAACGTCGAGGTGGCCGCGCGGATCGGGGGCGGCGACCCCACCGGCAACCCGACGCTCTTCGACGCCATCCAGAAGGCGAAGAAGAGCTCGGTGCCGAACGACAACATCGACCGCGCCGTCAAGCGCGGCTCCGGCCTGGAAGCGGGCGGCGCCGACTGGCAGACGATCATGTATGAGGGGTACGGCCCGAGCGGCGTCGCCATGCTCATCGAGTGCCTCACCGACAACCGCAACCGCGCGGCGACCGAGGTACGGACCGCGCTGACCCGCAACGGCGGCTCGCTCGCCGACGCCGGCTCGGTGTCGTACATGTTCTCCCGCAAGGGCGTGGTGATCGTCCCCAAGGAGGGCACCAGCGAGGACGACGTGATGCTCGCCGTCCTGGACGCCGGCGCCGAAGAAGTCAACGACATCGGTGAGGCGTACGAGGTGGTCTCCGAGCCGACCGACCTGATCCCGGTGCGCACGGCGTTGCAGGACGCCGGCATCGAGTACGAGTCGGCCGAGTCCTCCCTGATCCCCAGCGTCAACGTGCCACTGGACGAAGAGGGCGCGCGCAAGATCTTCAAGCTGATCGACGTCCTGGAGGACTGCGACGACGTCCAGAACGTCTACGCCAACTTCGACGTCAGCGACGACGTGATGGCAGCGGTCGACGCCTGACCTGACCTCGCCGCGCTTCACCCCGCCGCGATCTTGCACTTTCTGACCCGACACACCGGGCAACACCTGGCATATCGCCAACAGAAAGTGCAAGATCGCGGCGGGATGTGGGTTGAGGGGGATCCCGTGGTGGTGGCGCGGTTTGCGGCTGGTGACACCGTGGTACGGCGTGAGGTGCTGCGGGGTGAGGTCTGGTTCGGCTGCCCGACGATCTGCGTCGAGGATTCGCCTGACCTGCTCGCCCTCTACCTCCCACCAGGGGCCGAGTTCGGCTACCCGGACACCGGCGCCTTCCCCTGCGGGCGGCACCCGTGGGAGGCCGGCGGGCACCGCTCCTGGTCCGGGCACGGCAAGCTGATGCTGCAACGCCCCGGTGAGGCGCACTCGATCGACGTGTTCTGGGTCGGGCCGGCGCGCGACTTCGCCGGCTGGTACTTCAACCTCCAGGACCCGGTGCGGCGTACCCCGATCGGGGTGGACACCCTGGACCACGAGCTGGACCTGTGGTGGGCCGCGGACGCCGACCGGTACGTCTGGAAGGACGTGGAACTGTTCGCCCAGCGCCTCGTCGAGGGGCGCTACCCGGGCATGGCGGACGCCATCCAGGCCGAGGGTGACCGGATCGCTGCCCTGCTCGACGCCGGTGAGCGCTGGTGGGACCGGTCGTGGGCCACCTGGCAACCGGACCCGGCCTGGACGGCGCCCCCGCTGCCCGCCGGCTGGGATCAGGTGCCACCCGCGCGGTGAGCGGCGGCGACGTCAGTTCCCGGGCAGCGCTTTGACCAGGAACACCTGATCCAGGCCTCCGGTGCACGGCTCGACCAGTGCCGCGTCCGCCACCTCGTTGTCGTCGGCGCGCAGGCCGACGCACAACTCGCTCCGGTCGGGCCGGATCCGGTACGCGTCGGGGCTCGCTCCGGTCGGTTCGAAGTGGAACACCTGCGTCGGCCTGTTCGCGTCGCAATCCTTCGCGTTCCAGGGTTCGAGGAGGTTCCGGCCGGGATCTTCCTCCCGGATGGTGAGGCAGCCCTTCCCGAGCACCGGGTGGATCCAGTGGATGAAGAACATTCCGTCGGCCACCGGTTCCAGCGAGGTGTCCGGTGGGGTTGCCTCCGTGCAGGGCCGCTGGACCGCTATCTCCTTCGTGTACTGGCCGTTGCGATCGCGGCCCTCAGTGAGGCAGAGATGCGGGCTGCGGATGGGGCTGATCTGACTGGGCCCGGCGTTCGGCGAACGGGCACCGTCAGCCGCCGACGCGGTCGGATCGGTCGTTCGGGCGGACTTCCCCCGTTCGTCGTCGCGTCGCTCGATCCAGAAGCCCACGCCGAGCGTGGCCAGCAGGGCGACGACGAGCAGCGCCACCGGCGCGGGCCGCGCGAACCAGCGTGGGCGGGCCGGGCCAGAGTGCTCCGGGGCCACCGTCGTGACCGGGTCGACCGATGGCGGGTCCGCCGCCGGGGACGGCGGGGCCAACTGACCTGCCGCGATGCGGTGTCGGGCCCGTAGCCACGTCTCGACCTGTTCTCCCGCGCCGCACGCCCGCACGAACGCGGCCACCACCTCGGGACGTGGCAGTGTGGACCGCCGCAGGATGTCCGCCGCGGTGCTGCGCGCCAGGACGTCGCCTGTCGACGCGGCGCGCTGTTCCAGTTGTCGGTAGGTGAGGCCAGACCGGTCCTTGAGCTGGCGCAGCATCTCGACGAATTCGGCCGGGTCGGACGCGTCGTCCGGGCGTAGCTCCCCCGTGGTCATCGCCCGATTCTCCAGACACCGCGGACGCGAGGGCAAATCAGGTCCCGGTGACTGTCCGACATGGTCGGACAGGATCCGGACAAGCTGCTCTGAGCTGCCCGGACAGCCCAGCGCGGTGACCAGGGCATTGTCCTGGCCGGCCGGGTTACCTAGCGTCGTTGTCGATGGCCGCGCCGCTGACCGGCGTACGGCCGACCGGCTCGGGCCGGCACGGGTTCGGCTGGACCACACCAACCACACGGGGAGATTCGATGGATGACGCTGTCCGGGATCCGGTGCCGCAGGCGGCCACGGCGGGGGAGTACGTGGCGTTGCTCAGGGAGGTACGGCGGCGTTCCGGTCTGACCTACCGGGAACTGGCCCGGCAAGCCTCGGCGGCCGGGCACTGGCTGCCGCCGAGCACCCTCGCGACGATGCTGGGGCGGACGACGCTGCCCCGGGAACGTACCGTCGTCGCGTTGCTGGCCGCCTGCGGCACCCCTGCGGTCGAGGTCGACAGGTGGCTGGAGGCACGGCGGGACCTCGAAGCTCGCCTCGGCGAGCACTCTCGAGGGGAGGGCGACGCGCAACGGACCCCTGCCGGCCCGTCCACCGCCGTCGCGGCGGACATCCGCCCGAGCGTCGGCTCGGTTCCGCCGCGGCCCGAAGCGCCCTGGCCGGCCCGTCGCTGGCTTCGGCTGGCGCTGCTGGCGGTGCTCGGCGTCCTGACAGTCGGGGCGACCGGGGCGCTGCGACCTCTCAGCCCTTCCACAGTCGACAGTTCGTCGACCGTCGGCTGCCCGGAGGTGCTGCGCCAGGGCATGTACGGCCCCTGCGTGCTGAGCCTCCAGGAACATCTGGTGGCCGACGGACTCACTGTCCCGGTCGACGGCTGGTTCGGCCCGGACACCACCAGCCGGGTGATCGTGTTCCAGGCGTTTGGCGGCCTGCCGGTCAGTGGCACGGCGGACGAGCGGTTGCTGGACGAGTTGGCGGGCGATCGCACGGTGCCCGCCACCTGGTCGGAGGACCGGATCGGCAAACACCTGCGGCGGACGTTCCCGGAGGACCCGGCCGGGGCGGTGCAGGTGGCGCGCTGCCTGTCCGGCCTGGACCCGTACCGGGTGGAGGTCATCGAGGACGGGTCACGCCGCTGGGGGTTGTTCCAGTTCAGCGACATGGAGGTGTCCCGGTTCGGCGTCGACCGCCAGACGGCGCTGGACGCGGCGTGGAACATCAGGGCGGCACGGGAGGTCTGGTCCCGTACCGGCGACTTCGGCCACTGGAACTGCGCGGCGTAGCTGTCACGCGTGCCGCTCCCCGTCCGGTCCACGAACCGGACGGGGAGCGTCGGTCAACCCGACCGACGGTTCACTGTCGCAGGCGGTTCGCGAAGACGTACGCGCCCACCGAGCGGCCGGTGGCGAGGCCGGCGTCCGCGTCGAAGCGATAGTGCACGCCGAGGTAGATCCGGCTCAGCGCGTTCTCCTCGGCGGCGTGGTCGAAGCCGGTCATGTGCCGCACCACTCCCACGGCGTGCGGGTCGTCCGTCGTGGCGTCGAAGGCGATCGCATCGGTGCCGAAGAACCTCTTCATCACCGCCGACCAGGCCCCCGCGAAGGTGGCGTGCCCGGAAATGTAGGCCGGGAACGCCGGGGTGTACGGCACCCCCTCGCGGGTCTTCGACAGCGGCTGCCAACCGGGGCCCTCCATCGCCTCGATCGCCGTCACCGGCCGCCACAGGTCGATGGGCGTCTGGTACTTGGCGTCCCAGGCGGCGATGGCGGCGTCGGCGAGGGCGAGGGCCACCAGCCCGAAGAGCCGGGCGTTGGCGAGGATGCCGAGCTGACGCTGCTCCGACACGATCCGGGTGTGCGAGAAGAGTTGACCCGGCGGCTTGTAGGTGCCTCCCAGGTCGTTGGCCCAGAAGAACGCGATCTGCGTCTGCTCGGGTGTCCGCAGCGGCGACGTCCGACCGCCGTAGTCGCGGATCTCCTGCACCTGGGTGCGGTACTCCTGCTTGCCGAGCAGGTCGGCGTACCCGGTGGCACCGGCCGGAAGGCCTGGCCGGAACTGCCGGCCCGAGGTGAGCGCGAACGGGGTCACCAGTCCCCAGTTCGGGCTGACCGCCGCCTTGCCGTTTGTCGGCCGCCACGCGCCGGGCACGTTCTCCTGCACCGGGTAGGCGGTGGGGTTGTCGAAGCCGTCGTTGGCGCGGGCCTGGAGGTTGGCGGCGGCCGCCGCCGCACCGACGGTGTCACCACGGGCTACCTCGGCGGCGTTCACCCCGGACGGTCGGAGCGCGACAGCGGCGGCGAGGGCCGCGGAGTAGGACTGGCCCTGACCGCCGTACAGGGCGGTCAGCACGTCGTACGCGGCCCGGTCGATGGCGGCGTGCACTGACGGCGCGACGACGTTGTCCATGGTGCCGGGGTAGCTGACCGGCACTCGTACCCGGTAGGGGTTGCCGACCCCGGTGACCGAGACGGCGGCGTCGTGCATCGCCGCGTGCAGGATGGCGGCCTCGCGCGACGAGGAGGTGGGCGGCAGGTCCAGTGCTTTGTAGGTGGCCAGCAGGACACCGTTCCAGTACAGGATCGGGTCGGTGGCCGAGTTCACGGCCAGCGGGGTGAGCGAGATGTTGTCCAACCGGACCGTCGAGGCGGTCTGGCCGCCGAAGTGGAACAGCAGCACCGCCTTCGGGTCGCCGAACGGGGACACGAAGTCGAAGGTGAAGCGGCTCATGGAGGACGTCAGCGTGACGTTCCGGTCGACGGCGGAGGTGAAGGGCGTGTCCGCCCGGGAGACCGAGACGCGCAGGGAGCGGCTGACCTCGGCCGAGGCGTCGAACTGCAACCGGTACGCCTGCGCGGCCGTCACCCCGAACTCGAAGTGACCGACCAGGTCCTCCCAGACGGGCTTGCCCACTGTGGCGCTGGTGCGGACGCGCAGTTGCCCGGCGTTGACAGTGGTGCTGGTCGAGGCGAGCCGGGTCCACCAGGGCTGAGTGCTGCCGGTGTCGAACGTGCCGTTGAGGATGAGGTCGCCCGGAGCGGCGGCGGCCGGCGCGGGGCGGACGAGGGCGGTGAGGGTGCTGGCGAGCGCGACAGCGAGCACGACGCTGAGCAGACGACGGAGGTGCCGTGCGGTGATCGGTGGGGACATCGGGAGCCTTTCCGGTCCGGAAACCGGCGACGACCAGGTCGTTGCCGTGAGGATCGGCTCAACGTAGGAGTGTTCGCGCTGTTCACGGCCCCCGAACAGCGCTCGGCACGGTGCCGTACGGCAGCGGGCGCCGGCATCCGATGAGGACACCGACGCCCGGGCGGGGCGGACCGCTGGCTCAGCCGATCGTCTCCCGCTCCCGCCAGGCGGTGCGCAGCGAGGTCCGGCCGTTGGTGCGCAGGAGTGACCCCTCGTACACGCGGGCCCCGGCGAGAAGGAACGCGCCGGCGGCGAGCACCAGGAGGAGCAGTGAGACGATCGGCTCCCAGCCGGCCGCGTCGCCGGTGAAGAGCCGCAGCGGCATGGCCGTGGGCGACGAGAACGGCAGGTAGGACAGCACGCGCATCGCTGTGGCGTTGTCGTTCAGGAAGATCACCGCGAAGAACGGCAGCATGACGGCGAGCTGCACCGGCGTCGAGACGGCGGCGATGTCCTCCTGCCGGTTGGCCAGTGCGCCGGCCGCTGCCCACATGGCGGCGAGCAGCACGAAACCGATCAGGAAGAACGGTACGAACCAGCCGATCGCCGGGGCGAGCAGGCTGAGCAGACCTCCGCTGTCGCCGATCTGCAGCCCGAGCACCGCCACCAGCGCGATCAGGGCGATCTGCGCGAACGCCAGGATCGCCCCGGCGACCACCTTTCCGGCCAGCAGGGCCCGGACCGGCACGGCGGCGACCAGGATCTCCACGATCCGGGTCTGCTTTTCCTCGATGACGCTCTGCGCGATCTGCACACCGAACGTCTGCGAGGTGATGAAGAAGACGAACGCGAAGACGAACGGCACCAGGAACGCCACCACCGGATCGACAGCGTCCGGGTCGAGCAGCTGCACCGGCGGCGAGCTGCTCAGCGCCTGGACCACGTCGGTGGGGGATTCGTCCATCGCGAGAACCTTCGGACCGGAGACCACCGCCGCGTCCACGTCACCGTCGCGGACGGCCTGCTCGGCGGCCCGGTCGTCGGCAACCACGCGGACGTCGAGTCCGGCGTCCCGCAGCGGCCCGGCAGCCTCCTGGGTGACGGCCACAGTGTCCGGGCCGCCGGATAGCAGCGGCGGCAGGATGGTGCCGGCCGCGGCGATCAACAGGAAGAACAACGTGCCGAACAGGAAGGTGCGGTCGCGCAGCTTGACCCGGATCTCGCGTTCGGCGACCAACCGGGTGGCCTGGGTGACGTTCACTGGGTGACCTCTCGGAAGATCTCGGTGAGCGAGGGGCTGACCGGGCGGAAGGCGCGGACCGGGCCGCGCGCGAGGGCGGCCCGCAGCACGGGCTGTTCGTCGGTGCCGGCCGGCAGGTCGAAGACCACCCGCGCGCCGTCCAACTCGACCACTGTCACACCGGGGTGGTCGCGTACCCAGCCGGCGTCGTGTTCCACGACCAGCTCGAAGCGGGGCACCGTGTACGAGTCGCGCAGCTGCTGCCGGCTGCCGGCGGCTCGGATCACCCCGTCCCCGATGATCACCAGGTCGTCGCAGAGGCGCTCCACCACGTCGAGCTGGTGACTGGAGAAGAGCACCGGCGCGCCGGCCGAAGCCCGTTCCCGCAGCACGGCCACGACGGTCTCCACGGCCAGCGGGTCGAGGCCGGAGAACGGCTCGTCGAGCACCAGCACCTCGGGGTCGTGGACCAGCGCGGCGGCGATCTGGGCCCGCTGCTGGTTGCCCAGCGACAGCGTCTCCAGCAGGTCGTCGCCGCGCTCGCCGAGCCCGACCCGGTCCAGCAGCGCGTCGGTGGACCGTCGTGCCGCGGCGGCGTCCAGCCCGTGCAGCCGGCCCAGGTAGGTCACCTGCTCGCGGGTGGTCATCTTGGGGTAGAGGCCCCGCTCCTCCGGCATGTAGCCGAAGCGCCGGCGGTCCTGCGGGGTCAGCGTGGTGCCGCCCCAGCTCACCTCGCCCGCGTCGGGGGCGAGCACACCCAGGATGATCCGCATGGTGGTGGTCTTGCCGGCGCCGTTGGCGCCCACGAAACCGGTCATCCGGCCGGCGGACACCTCGAAGGACACGTTCCTGAGCACCTGACGGTCGCCGAAGCTGCGGTCGACGCCGTCGAGGCGAAGCGTTCTGGTCACGTACACACGCTAGATCGATCACGCCGCCGTGCCGTCCGCCCGCCGGGTGAGCGGGCGGGTCCACCTCGCGGCGGACGCCGTCACCCGCCCGGCCGGACCACCCCGTTCTCGTACGCGAACACCACTGCCTGCACCCGGTCGCGCAGGCCGAGCTTGGCCAGTACCCGACTCACGTGCGTCTTCACCGTCGCCTCGCCCAGGTGGATGGCCGCGGCGATCTCCGCGTTGCTCGACCCGGCGGCGAGCAGCATCAGCACCTCCCGCTCGCGCGGGGTCAGCCCGGCCAGCGCGGCATCGGCCTCGGGGCCCCGGTGGGCGGTGCCCGCCGGGTCGCCGGGTCGGGCGAAGGTGGAGATCACCCGGCGGGTGATCTCGGGTGCGAGCAGACCGTCGCCCCTGGCCAGCACCCGGATGGCCTCGATCAGCTCCTCCGGCGTGCCGTTCTTGAGCAGGAAGCCGCTGGCCCCGGCCCGCAGCGCCGCGAACAGGTAGTCGTCGCGGTCGAAGGTGGTGAGGATCAGCACCGCTGGCGCCCCGGGGCCGTCGGCGACGATCTGCCGGGTGGCCTCCAGGCCGTCCATCCCGGGCATCTCCACATCCATGAGTACGACATCGGGGCGGGTGGCTCGGGTCATGGTGACGGCCCGTTCGCCGTCGGCGGCCTCACCGACGACCTCGATGTCGTCCTCCACCTCCAGGATGACCCGGAAGCCGGTACGCACAAGGTGCTGGTCGTCGGCGAGCAGCACCCGCACCGTCGGCCCGGCGTCACGCGCCTGCTGGCCTGCCGCGCTCATGCCGACGGCTCCGCGCCGGCTGCCGCCTGCTGCCTGTCGCTCGGCTCCCGCTGTGGGCCCACCGGTCGGTCCGGCGACGCCGCCAGGGGGAAGCGGGCGCGTACCCGCCAGCCGCCGCCGGCCCGTGGCCCGGCCTCCAGGTCGCCGTCGTGGGCGGTGACCCGTTCGCGCATGCCGATCAGGCCCAATCCGTCGGTGTCGGCCCGCCCGCCGCCCCGCCCGTCGTCGGTCACGTCGACCTCCACCTCCCGGGCCAGGTACCGGACCCGCACGTCGAGCAGGGCCGCCTCGGCGTGCTTCAACGTGTTGGTCACCGCCTCCTGCGTCACCCGGTAAGCCGTCTGGGAGACCGATTCGGGCAACGCGACCGGGTCGCCGTACACCCCGAGGGTGGCCGTCAGCCCGGCGGCCCGAGCCCGCTCGACCAGCTCGTCGATCCGTTCGACGCCGCCGGCCGGCGGCGTCGCGGCGTCCGTGCCGGCGGAGGTCCGCAGCACGCCGAGCATCCGACGCAGCTCGTCGACGGCGGTGCGGGCGCTCTGCTCGATGGCGGTCAGCGCGGTGCGGGCCTTACCCGGGTCGCGGTCGAACACCCGGCGGCAGGCGGATGCCTGCACGCCCATCACCGACACGTGGTGGGCGACCACGTCGTGCAGCTCGCGGGCGATCCGGACCCGTTCCCCGAGGACCGCCCGCTCCCGGGCCTCGGCCTGCGACCGGCGCAGGTCCTCGGCCTGGGCGCGCAGCTCGTGCTCGCGGCGCGCGGCCACCCACGCGGTCTCGCCGAAGAAGTACCCGAAACCGAAGACCAGTACGTTGAGCAGCACGCCGGTGACCATCGCGGCGAGCACCGGTGGCACCGGTCCGACCGCGTCGGCGAAGGCATCCGCCGGGATGTGGTCGATCATCACCGCGTAGTAGACACCGAGCCAGGCGAACATCGTGGCGATCACGCCGATCCGCAGCCGGCGGGACAGGTGGCGGTCCTGCCCCCACGCGCCGACGGTGTAGAGGGCGCAGAACAGGGCCCACGAGGAGAACTGGGTCTCCGGGGCCGAGCGGGCCTGGGCGGCGATGAACGCCACCGCGACGACCAGCAGGGTCGCGGTCGGCCAGCGTCGTCGCCAGATCAGCGGGAGGGTCACCGCGACGGTCCAGAACAGCTGCTCCGGCCCGGACGGCGGGGGGCCCAGGAGGAACGCGCCGGTGCTGCGGGCCAGGGTCAGACTGACCAACGCCAGCCCGGTCATCCCCAGGCCGATCCAGAGGTCGTTTCGGCGCTGCTCCGCCGTCGGACCCGGACGACGCCATTCCTCTCTCGGTGCCACGCTCATCCAGGAACGATGCCACGCCGTCCACCAGGCCCGTCGACCGGGCGGGCTCGTGCCGGTCCGGTCGCGTCGACGGGCGACGGCGCCGCGCGGGGGACGCGCCCGGCCGCCGGGTCAGGTGTGAAAGACGGGGTGGTGTGTGCGCGGGTG